>CALZMK010000074.1 GCA_945788545.1 uncultured Prevotella sp. | reverse complement strand
TTGTTTAAGTGGTTGCGCGAGAACGGATATATCTTCAAGCAGACACGCGAACCCATGCAGAAGTGGATTGAGAGGGGAATCATGGCTGTGAAAGAGTGCTGGATCTCAACCGACCACGGTATGGAGTTGGCTGTGACACCCATGATCACAGGAAAGGGACAACAACACTTCCTACAGATTTTCTTGCATGAGAAATAAGATTTATATCTTTACTTTCGCAAGTAAGGGAAGTTAAAGAAGTTAAGGAAGTTAAAGGAGTTAAAGACAAATGTTATTGCGATTATATATATTATTTGAAATGAAGTTAAGTAAAAATTTTACATTAGAAGAGTGCATCAGCTCAAGAACGGCGGATAGAATGGGGATTGACAATGTTCCCAAGGACGAGAAGGTAATTGAGAATTTGAGAAATCTTTGTTTAGAGGTCTTACAGCCTCTTCGGGATTATGTTGGTGCTCCTGTTCATATTAATTCGGGGTATCGCTGCAAGGCATTGAACGAGGCGGTTGGCGGAGTGAAGAATAGCCAACACTGTCTTGGCGAGGCTTGTGATATAAGGCTTGCATCGTCGAAGCAGGGCAGAGAATGGGCGACTTGGATAGAGGACAACTGCAGATTTGACCAAATGCTACTGGAGAAGAATAAGAACGGGGCGGTGTGGCTGCATGTGTCGTGCAAGAGGGATGCGGAGGCTAATCGGCAGGTGTTTTCGAGGATGGACGTGGGCGGTCTTACATAAAGTAAAGACCCTACAGCGGAAGGGAACAACGGACGGAGACAGCGGACGGGAAAGCAGACGGAAACATCGGAAAGAATTATTAAATAACAAAGTATTATTAGTATAAAAAGATTAAAGAATTATGAATTACAAGGTAAACAAAATCATGCCTGTGGAGTCGGGTGTATCGCAGACAACGGGCAACAAGTGGGTGTCGCAGACGATAGTCGTGGAGGAGAATACTCCCAACGTTCAGTATCCTAACAAGTATGTGCTGCAGCTGATGAACGATAAAGTGAACATGGCGCAGACACTGCGTGAGGGCGACATCGTGGAAGTGGGATTCTATTCCACAGTGAGAGAGTTTCAGACGAAAGCCGGCAAGACGATGTTTTCGCAAGAGAACAGATGCTGGAAAATCGCAAAAATTTAAATATTAAAGATTATGAAGAATATTTTTATCGAGACTACGAGGATGGATACCCAGACGGTATTCCATGAGAATGGGGGAGTGACGATTACTCCTGCCGAGTATGAATATGGGAGGCATCAGATTGTTGCTGGTGGCATGATGTCTGTCACTCAGAAAGGCAAGCTGATTACCAACGATGACGGCAGCAGCAAGTTTTTGCCTTATGTCGGCGGTGGAGGAAGCCGATATACGAGGATCTTCAAGACTCGGCATGGCACTGTGAAGCAGTCGAAGGCTAACATTATCTTCTCTATCAACATGCCGAAGAAGTATGGCAAGAAGCTGATAAATAGCATATTGCATGAGGAGCTTCGACAGATTGAGGCTTATGCCAAGAGCCAGAAATCAGTGGGTAAGGACGAGGAATGGGAGGCTTGCCTATGAGTTGTTACTTTGTTCAATATGTACAGGGGCAGAAGGTTCTGCGCCCTGTACACTCAAAGGAGGAATACCTGAAGCTGAGGGATTCCGACAGGCAGAAGTGGCTTGTAAGCGAGATAAGGCGCGGACGCAAGGACGGAAGCATGAACAAGGAGGAGATTGCCAAGTTGAAGAGGCAGCTCTTGCAGTTTAATTACTCGTGCATACCGGGTGAGGACGGCCATCTCAAGGGGGTGAAGACTCCGTCGATGTCGTTTGGTATGGATATTGACTTCGACCCTGAAGACCCTGAGTATGAGAAGAAAATGGCAGAGGTGCCTCAAAGGGTGATGGAGAAGAAGGACGAGATTAAGCCCAAGATGCTTGAGCGCAGTCCTGGTAAGGGATATCACCTCGTGTGCATGCGAACTATTCTCGATGGCATTTCCGAGGGTAGGATTCTCGAAAATCAGGAGATGAACCTCAAGAGGGTGAGCGAGATATTGGGGATACCTTTCGACAAGGGGGCTCGTGATGTCACGAGGGTGTTCTTTGCCACGACGGCAAGCGAGGGGGATTTGGTCTTTATTGACGAGGGGCTGTTTGAGGCGGAGAAGGCGGAAGGCATATCAGTGGCTAAACAGCCGGAAACGGTGATAACAAATAAGCCAGAACCGGCGGCATCTGATTTATCCTATCAAGGCATCCCCTACTCTGCCATCATCAAGAAATACTGGGATATGTTCTACGACGGCAAGGAGCCTTGCATGGGCGACAGAAACGTGAGGACATTTGAGTTGGCGATGTTGCTGAGGTCGATTTGCGATTATTCGCAGGAGGTGCTTGAGAAAGTCATACCTCGTTATGACGGATTCCCCATGGATGAGTGGCGCAGGACAATAGAAAGTGCCTTGAAGGAGCCCAGGAAGGGAATGCCATATAAGCTGAAGCAGGTGCTCGACGCATTGAAAGAGGATCGCAAACTGAAATACTTGGCTTTGGGGGCAGGAAAGGGTGACGACGAGAACGACTCAAACGTGAGGGGCGCAAGTATGCCTCAACGTCCTCAACGCATGCCACGATTTTTGAAACACCTTTCGTCTAAGGTGCCGGAGAAGTTTAAGGCTATGGTTGAAGAGTCGATATGGCCTTCGTTGTGCGCTCACCTACATGGGGTTAAGTTTAAGTATATAGATGGATGTACGCGAGAGGCAAACATCTCCTCGCCACTTATAGGAAGACAAGGAATCGGTAAGGGAAACGTGAACATGCCCATACAGATAGTGCTTGCCGACATCACCGAGAGCGACGAACAGAACGAGAAGCGCGAGACTCAGTGGAGACAAAACAACTGGGGCAAGGGTTCGCAGAAGGACAGGCAGAAGCGACCCTCGGACATCATCATCCAGCGTCTGGACACCGACCTCACGCCTGCGGCATTGGCTCAATCGCTCGTGGATGCCGAAAACAATGGTGAACGAAGAATTATTACCTGCGTCGATGAGATTGAGATGCTCAATCAGATAAGCAACAAAGGTGTTGATTCGGTGGGCCTATTAATCAGGTACGCCTTTGATTCAGCAAAGTGGGGACAAAAAAGGGTCGGGATAGATTCGGTGAATGGCAAATACACTGTTAGATGGGTGTGGAATGCCAGTTGCACACGTGAATCTGCACATTCATTCATCACAAAGAGATGGGTGTCGAACGGTACGCTGAGCCGTCTTAATCTGAACACTATTCTCGTGCCCAAGGGACGTCAGGATATTTCAGTGATTGGAGATTACGACGATGCCTACAAGGAGAAGATCAGGGAGTATGTTGACAAACTGAATGCTGCCAGCGGACTTGTGCAGTGCGCACAGGCAGACAAGTTGGCAATGGAGATGCTCAATGAGCATAACGACATTGCCGACCAGTGTGAGAGCGAGGGGTATCGCATCATGTCTTACCGTGCTGTAGTTATCGGGTGGTTGAAGGCAAATATCCTGTATATCCTCAACGACTACAAATGGGACAGGTCGATAGCCGAATATGTGGCATATTCCGTTCGTCGTGACATGTGGGTGAAATTTTTCCACTTCGGCGACGAGATCACTGAGGTATTCGACAAAGAGGACAACAACACCCACACTCCTATCCCGCAGAATATGTTTGCGGTATTGCCTAAGGAGTTCACCTACAACGAATTCCTTGAAATAAGGAAAGCCCAGGGGTTGGCTGGCGACGGCAAGAGTACGCTTCGCTCGTGGGTGCATCGCAAGATGTTGATGATTGATGACTTGAGCGGAAGGTATGTGAAAATCCGTAAGTAAGCGTTGCGGCGTTGCAGCGTTGCAGTGTTGCAGCGTTGCAGCGCTTTTTTTATCCGTAGATTATCACAGATTTTCGATGCGGATGCCCTCCGTGCCTAAAAATGTCAATCCGTGCCTCTACATTTACTCTTAAAGAGTAAAACGTAATGAAGAAAACATAATATTCATTAATAAATAGCAGTGGTATGCTTTTTTTTTGTAAATTTGTAGGCTGAATATGCAAGCATACACGACAGAAGGTGTTATGTTATAAAACGGAATTATTCACGAAACAATTGAACGACATGAAAAAAATGCTTACCATAATGCTGTTGGGGCTCTCGATGCTGACCGCCACAACAAGTGCGCAGAACTATTCCTCGATGTGGAAACAGGTGAAAACGGCTCAGGACAAGGACCTGCCAAAGACGGAGTATGAACTGCTGACACAGATAGCCGACAAGGCGGAGGCAGAAAAGGCCTACGGCCAACTGCTGAAGGCGAAGATACAGTCGATACGCGCCATCAACATTATCAACACCGACTCACTGTTGCCAGCCGTGAAAAGGGTGGAAAACGCCTATGACAAGGCTTCGGACAAGGCACTGAAGGCTGTGTATGCCGCTGTGCTATACAGGATATATGACTCGGTGGGCGAGCGACTCGACACCGACGGCGGGAAGGGACACGAGACCAAGGCTGCCGAATATCGCAAGGCTGCCATCGCCAACGTGGAATTGCTCGGCAAAACCAAGGCGGGAGATTTTGAACCGATGATCGTGGAGGGCACTAACGCCAATATCTTCGGGGGCGACCTGCTGAGCGTCGTCGGCAATGAGACGAGGCAGTATCTGCCGATGTACGAATACTACAACAAGAACGGCAACAGGCGCGCGGCTTGTCTGTCGGCTATGAAATACGTGCAGACGGAGGTGAAGGAGAACGCGGGAAAATATGCAGTGAAGAAATCACCCTTTGTATTCGCCCTCGACTCGGTGCTCCACGTGTATGCCGACCTCGACGTGGCTGGCGAGGTGGCCATCGAGCGCTACTGGGCTATGTCGAGATGTAAGGACGTGAGCGTGGAAGACCGTATAGGATACATACACTACGCCCTCGACAAATGGGGCGAATGGCAGGGCATGGGACAACTGCGCCAAGCGGAGAAGGAACTGACACGCTCGATGTTCACCGTCGAAATAGACCAAAGCGTGAAAAGGGCGGGCACGGATTTCTGGGCGAAGCTCAACAAGGTGAGAAACGTGGGTACATTGACCATGAGTATATATAAGGTGGATGTAGATGGTAGCAGAAACTACACGCTGTCGAACGCCAACGACCTAAAGCTCATCAAGGCGAGAACGGCGGAATATCCCACACTGACAAAGACCGCCAACTTCGGCGGCATCCCCAACTATCAGATTGTGAACGACTCCATCAAGGTGGAGGGATTGCCCAAGGGAGTGTATCTCGTGGAGGTGGCATCCAACCCCGCCACAAACACTTGCAGACAACTGCTGTGGGTGAGCGACCTCATGACCATCACGCAGTCGCTGCCGGGCAACAAGATGAGGTTTGTGGTGGTGGACGCCACAAGCGGCCAACCGGTGGGCGGAGCTAAGATCAACGTGAAGCAACTGTCGGCAAAGGCCAAGACGGAGACTCTCACGTGCGACGACAACGGTGAGGCTGTATTCGAGATGAGCAACAGGAGTTCGCTGGAATACTACACATATACCGCCAACGACAAGGCATGCCTGAAAAGCTCGATATGGAGCGGATTTAACTTCAACGACGCCGACGGAAAGGTGGAGCAGGACGTGAACATCTTCACCGACCGCAGCATCTACCGCCCGGGGCAGAAGGTGAAGGTGGCCGCCATAGTATATGCCAAGGACTCATGGACAAAGGCGCGCGCCCTCGACGGAATGAAGATGACGGTGGTGATGCGCGACGCCAACCGCAACGTGGTGGACGAGCAGGAGGTGACAACCGACAAATACGGTACACTGAACACGGAATTCAACATCCCCGAAGGCGGAATGTCGGGCAACTACCGCATCTCGGTGGGCAGCAGCAGTGTGAGAATACGAGTGGAGGAATACAAGCGACCATCATTCAAGGTGGAATTCCCCACCATCAACACGAGATACCAGGGTGGCGACACTCTGAGCATCGAGGCGAAGGCTGTGTCGTATGCCGGAGTGCCCGTGCAGGGCGCAAGGGTGAAATACCGTGTGGTGCGCCGACCCTCACTGTGGTGGTCGCCATGGTACAGGACCGACGACAGTAACGTAATAATAAAAGAGGAGGAGACAATCACCGACGGCGACGGACGATTCGACGTGGCACTGCCTCTCATTCTGCCCGAGGAGACAGGAGTGAGGAGATTCTACAACTTCACCGTGGAGGCAGACGTGACTGACATCAGCGGAGAGACGCACAGCGGCGAGATGAGTGTGCCGCTCGGCAGCCGCCCCACTGCCATCAGCAGCAGCATAGCCGACAAGGAACTCGGCGACAGTCTGAAGAGCGTGACGGTGTATCTGAAGAACCAGGCAGGCATTGATGTCAACACTCCCGTGAGAATGAGAATCGACGAGGGCGAATGGCTTGAAGGTCGTACAATGACTCCTATCCAGTTGCCATCACGACTGGCCTCAGGCAAGCACTCACTGTATGCTCTCTGCGACAGTGACACCTTGAGACAGGAATTCATAGTGTTTAATCTCGATGACAAGACACCATGCACTGACACCGACGAGTGGTTCTATGTGTCTGCCGACCATTTTGCCGACAATAACAGTATCGTGACGTTACAGGCAGGTTCATCAAGGGAGGACATCCATGTTGTATTTAGCATAATATCAGGCAACAAGGTGCTGGAGAGCGGACGCGAGAATATAAGCAACGCCCTTATCAACCGCACATTCAGATACAAGGAGGCTTACGGCAACGGAATATTGCTCACCTACGCATGGGTAAAGGACGGTGTATGGCATAACTTCTCACAGACAATACAAAGACCTGTTCCCGACAATAAGCTCCAGATGAAATGGACTACATTCAGAGACAGACTTGTACCGGGGCAGAGCGAACAGTGGACAATGAGCATACTCGGTGCCGACGGCAAACCGGCTGACGCCCAACTGATGGCGACACTATACGACGCCTCACTCGACCAATTGGTGAAGCACCGTTGGAAGTTCAACGTGAGTCT
>CALZMK010000073.1 GCA_945788545.1 uncultured Prevotella sp. | reverse complement strand
CCACCAGCCTGGATAATCTTGTCGAATGCAGAGCGGTCAACCATACAGTCCTTGATAACAGGGAATGCAGCCGAACGCCAAGGCTCAACAGTGATTACATCGCCATCGTTGAAACGACGCATGTAGAGCTGGCAGGTTGTGGCACCAGTAGCGGGGCCGTGGGGATGTCCGTTGATATAGAGTGAGCACATACCGCAGATACCCTCGCGGCAGTCGTGGTCGAAGACGAAAGGCTCCTTGCCTTCCTCGATGAGCTCCTCGTTGAGGATGTCGAGCATCTCAAGGAACGAGGTATCGTCTGGAATGTCCTTCATCTCGCGGGTGTCGAAATGACCTTCGGCCTTAGGGCCGTTCTGACGCCAGAACTTAAGTGTGAATGAAATATTTCTTGCCATAATAAATATGTTCTTTCTTTAATGTGTTATTAATTCTTGTAGTTACGTGTCTGAACCTTGATAGCTTCGTACTCAAGAGGCTCTTTTGTGAGCTCAGGAGCCTTTTCGTCGCTGCCCTGATACTCCCAGCAACCTACATAGAAGAAGTTCTCGTCGTCGCGCTTAGCCTCGCCTTCCTCTGTCTGGTACTCCTCACGGAAGTGACCACCACATGACTCGTTACGAGAAAGTGCGTCATAGGCGATAAGCTCACCCATGGTGATGAAGTCGCGGAGGTGGATTGCCTTGTCAAGCTCGATGTTAAGGCCTTCCTTGCTTCCTGGAATGAAGAGGTTGGTGTTGAACTCCTTGCGGATCTTCTTGATAAGCTCCAGACCTTCCTTCAAGCCCTCGGCTGTACGACCCATACCTACATGCTCCCACATAATGTGGCCAAGCTCCTTATGGATAGAATCGACAGAGCGCTTGCCCTGGATACCCATCAGACGGTCGATTTCGGCCTGAACACCCTTCTCTGCCTCGGCAAACTCAGGACGGTCGGTAGATACCTTCGGCCAAATAGCCTGGTCGGCAAGATAGTTCTGGATAGTGTAAGGCAATACGAAATATCCGTCGGCAAGTCCCTGCATAAGGGCAGAAGCACCAAGACGGTTAGCTCCGTGGTCGGAGAAGTTGCACTCACCGATGGCAAACAGACCGGTGATTGTGGTCATAAGCTCATAGTCAACCCAAATACCACCCATTGTATAGTGAACGGCGGGGAAGATCATCATCGGGTTGTAATACTTTACGCCATTAATCTCATTAGCAAATTCACCTGGGTTAACGTCGGTGATTTCCTCGTACATATCGAAGAGGTTGCCATAACGCTGACGAACTACGTCGATACCAAGACGCTCGATAGACTCAGAGAAGTCGAGGAACACGGCAAGACCTGTGTTGTTAACACCGAAGCCCTTGTCGCAACGCTCCTTGGCGGCACGTGAGGCAACGTCGCGGGGAACGAGGTTACCGAATGCCGGATAGCGACGCTCCAAGTAGTAGTCGCGGTCTTCCTCGGGAATATCGCTTCCCTTCTTTGTACCGGCCTGAAGAGCCTTGGCATCCTCAATCTTCTTGGGCACCCAGATACGACCGTCATTGCGCAGTGACTCAGACATAAGGGTGAGCTTAGACTGCTTGTCTCCGTGAACGGGGATACATGTCGGGTGAATCTGAACGTAAGAAGGATTGGCAAACATAGCACCCTTGCGGTAGCACTGAACAGCAGCTGTACAGTTGCAACCCATAGCGTTGGTTGAAAGGAAGTAGGTGTTACCATATCCACCGGTAGCGATAACCACAGCATTGGCAGAGAAACGCTCAAGCTTACCTGTGATGAGGTTCTTGGCGATAATACCGCGGGCACGACCGTCAACAATTACCACATCCTCCATCTCATAACGAGTGAAGAGTTTAACACGACCTGCATTTACCTGGCAGCTGAGTGCTGAATAAGCACCGAGCAGAAGCTGCTGACCAGTCTGACCCTTTGCATAGAAGGTACGTGATACCTGTGCACCACCAAACGAACGGTTGGCAAGCATACCGCCGTACTCACGGGCGAAAGGAACGCCCTGGGCAACACACTGGTCGATGATGTCGTTTGACACCTCAGCCAGACGATATACGTTGGCCTCACGGGCACGATAGTCACCACCCTTAACAGTATCGTAGAAAAGACGATAAACAGAGTCGCCATCATTCTGATAGTTCTTAGCAGCGTTGATACCACCCTGAGCGGCGATTGAGTGAGCACGACGGGGTGAATCCTGAATACAGAAATTCAACACGGTGAAACCCATCTCACCAAGACTTGCGGCAGCACTTGCTCCAGCAAGACCGGTACCTACGACGATCACGTCGAGCTTCAGCTTGTTCTTGGGGTTCACCAGACGCTGGTGAGCTTTATAGTTGGTCCATTTCTCAGCCACTGGGCCTTCTGGAATTCTTGAATTTAATGTCTTAGCCATAATTGTCATTAATAAACTATATGTATTACTTTATATAATATAATTAGCAGCAAGCACCGCAACAGAGACTAGGTGCGCAACCGAATGCAAATGCCAATACTACAACGAGGAAGGCCAGCATAAGAATAGTGGTGTAAGCGATTCCGATTGTCTTCCAACGCTCAAACCAAATCTTACCGCTCCATCCCAGTGTGTGCATTGCACTCCAGAATCCATGTGAGAGGTGGAACCAGATTGCTGCAAGCCAAATGATGTAGAGAACTACAAAACATGGGTTGGCAAATGTGTCAACGATGTATGCAAAACCGTCGGCTGGATCATGCGGGGTGGCAATACCTGCGAGCTCGGCAAACATCATGTTGTACCAGAAGTTCCAGAAGTGAAGCAAAAGGCCGAGGATAACAATGATACCAAGGACAAGCATGTTCTGCGATGCCCACTCTACCTTCGGATTGCGCTCCGAAACTTCATAACGCTGATCACCGCGAGCCTTACGGTTCTGGGCTGTCAGCATAAACGCGTAAACAATGTGAATCACTGTAAGAGCGCCAAGGCCCATAGTAGCCACTACTGCATACCAGTTGGCACCAAGAAATTCACAAATCATGTTGTAACCCTCTTCGGAGAACAACGCTACCAAGTTCATACAACCATGGAAGGTCAGGAACAGAATAAGCGCAACTCCAGTGACGGACATTACAACTTTTCTACCAATAGATGAATTACATAACCACATAAATGATTGAAATTAAATTATTTAACTGTTAGAACTAAAAATATAATCCTTTACTTTTTGAGCTTTTTTAACCATAAAGCGATTGTTTCAGGTAATCCACTTTAGGTATGGAAACTCAGTATTTTGGCGCAAAATTACTATAAAATAATGATAAAACAAAGCATTTTTGCGCAAAAATCAATTTATTTTCTTAATTTTGCGGCGAAAAAGTGATTTTCGGGCTGTTTTTAGCCTTTTTTTGAGATATTTGAAGATAAAAATGGAACTTAATTACGACATTGTGGTCATCGGAGGCGGACATGCCGGATGTGAAGCAGCAACTGCTGCCGCAAACATGGGGGCAAAGACTTGTCTGGTGACCATGGACATGAACAAAATTGCACAGATGAGTTGCAATCCTGCCATTGGCGGAATCGCCAAGGGACAAATCGTCAGGGAGATTGATGCCCTTGGCGGACATACTGCAGAGGTGACGGATGCTACCGCCATCCAATTCCGTATGCTCAACCGAAGCAAGGGACCAGCAGTCTGGAGCCCGAGGGCACAATGCGACAGGGGGCGGTTTATTTGGAAATGGAGAGAGACTCTTGACAACACTCCAAATCTCAGTATTTGGCAAGATCAGGCTGACGAACTGCTCGTGGAAGAATCACCAGAGGGGAAACGGGTAATTGGAGTAAAGACTATATGGGGTGTTACCATCAACGCCAAATGTGTGGTTGTCACTGCCGGTACTTTTCTCAATGGTCTGCTGCACATCGGAAGAAAGATGATTGCAGGCGGAAGGATTGCCGAACCTGCTGTCGGCAACTTTACGGAAAGTATCACTATGCACGGAATACGAAGCGCAAGAATGAAGACAGGAACACCTGTCAGGATTGACAAGCGCTCGGTGGATTTCACACAGATGGAGATACAGAACGGTGAAAACGATTTCCACCAATTTAGTTTTATGGCGCCACATAGGGTACTGCCACAATTACCGTGTTGGACATGCAATACCAACAAGGAGGTACACGACACTCTGAAATCGGGACTTGAGGACTCTCCCCTCTTCAACGGACAGATTCAAAGTATTGGTCCGAGATATTGCCCATCAATAGAAACAAAACTCGTGACGTTTGCCGACAAGGAGCAACATCCGTTGTTCCTCGAACCAGAAGGTGTGGAAACAAATGAGATGTATCTAAATGGTTTTTCTTCATCGTTGCCTATGGAAATACAGTTAGCTGCATTAAGACAGATTCCTGCATTCCGCAACCTTGAGGTATATCGCCCTGGATATGCTATAGAATATGATTTCTTCGACCCAACCCAATTGAACCACTCATTGGAATCAAAAATTATCTCTGGTCTATTCATGGCTGGGCAGGTAAATGGAACTACAGGATACGAGGAGGCAGCTGGACAAGGAATAGTGGCAGGTATAAATGCAGCACTCGCATGCTCATCTACAAAGATGTCGATTGACGAGGAAACAAACAAATCCCGATTCGTCATGAAACGAGACGAGAGTTATATTGGAGTGCTTATTGACGATCTCGTAACAAAAGGTGTGGATGAACCATACAGAATGTTCACGTCACGTGCCGAATACCGCATTCTACTTCGCCAGGATGATGCCGACGCTCGACTCACAGAAAAAGCATACAAGATTGGAGCAGCATCAAGACAACGATATGATTGGTGGATAGAAAAGAAGGAAGCAATCGATGAACTCATAAGATTCTGTGAAACGTTTCCAATAAAACCCAAAGAAGTAAACTCGGCGTTGGAATCAATTGGAACAACACCACTAAGGATGGGATGTAAGTTAATAGATCTTATAGCAAGACCACAATTGGACTTCTCTACCCTATCTGTGTCCATCCCTGAACTTAAAGTGCAGTTAGAAAAACCCGAAAACAGGAAAGAAGAAATTGCCGAAGCAGCGGAAATACGAATAAAATACAAAGGCTATATCGAACGCGAAAAAGTAGTTGCGGACAAGATGCATAGACTTGAAGATATTAAGATAAAAGATCGGTTTAGATATGCAGAAATGAACCAACTATCTACAGAAGCCCGCCAAAAGCTCGAAGCAATCAACCCCGAGACTATAGCCCAGGCAAGTCGAATTCCTGGCGTCAGTCCGAGTGATATTAATGTCCTGCTGGTTCTGTTGGGTAGATAAAGTTCCACGTGAAACATTAAAGTGAAATAAAATATATTAAGTTATTGATTATGAACAACAAAACATTATTAGAGAATCTGCGTTGCATACCAGATTTTCCGAAGAAAGGAATTAATTTTAGAGATGTAACTACACTCTACAAAAATCCGGAGTGTATGAAGGTAATGATGGAAGAACTGTATGATTTGTACAAGGACAAGGGCATTACAAAAATAGTTGGAATTGAAAGCCGCGGTTTTGTAATGGCGTCAGCACTTGCTGTGAAATTAGGCGCAGGTGTGGTTCTGTGCAGGAAAGAAGGAAAGCTACCCGCTGAAGTGGTTAAAGAAAGTTATTCGAAGGAATACGGTACTGACACAATTGAAATCCACAAAGATGCAATAACCCAAGATGACATAGTATTGATGCACGACGACCTACTTGCAACAGGTGGCACAATGAAGGCGGCTTGCGATCTGGTAAAGAAGTTTAATCCGAAAAAGGTAATGGTGAATTTTATTATTGAAATCACCGACGAAGGGTTACATGGGCGAGACGTGTTTGACAAGGATACTGAAATAACAACCCTCATAAGAGTATAACGAAAAGTAATAATAAAATCTGAAATATAACAAAAACCTCCGCATAAAACAATTTATTGCGGAGGTTGTTGACTTTAGAAGTTCCACGTGAAACAACAAAGAAAATATGACGAAGGAAGAAAAGGAAGAAAGAAGGGAATATCTGATGCAAATAGTAAGAAGGTTGCCTGAAAAACCAGGTAGCTATCAATACTATGATGAAAAAGGAGAAATAATCTATGTAGGAAAGGCAAAGAACCTCAAAAACAGAGTAGCCTCTTATTTTCACACGGAAGTAGATAGATACAAAACTAAGGTCTTAGTGAGCAAGATATGGGATATTTCATACACAGTAGTTAACACGGAAGAAGATGCATTATTACTTGAAAACAATCTAATAAAGAAATACAACCCGAGGTACAACGTTCTTCTTAAGGATGGGAAGACATATCCTTCTATATGTATCACAAACGAACCATTTCCACGGATATTTAAAACGAGAAACATAAATAAGAAATGGGGAACATACTATGGCCCATACACACACATGGGTTCTATGAATGCTATTCTTGAACTTATAAAAAAACTATATCATCCAAGAACATGTAAATATCCGATCACAGAGGAAGGTATTGAAAAAGGGAAATATAGTGTATGTCTTGACTATCATATTAAAAATTGCGGAGGTCCATGTGTAGGAAAACAGACGAGAGAAGAATATCAGAAAAACATAGGCCAGGCGAGGGAAATTCTTAAGGGAAATACAAGAAATATACTTCGCGAAATGAAGGATGAAATGATGGCGCTGGCTGAAGAATTAAGGTTTGAGGAAGCAGAAGTTATAAAGCGAAAATACGAAATGATAAGTATGTATGTTGCTAAAAGCGAAGTGGTGAGCCATATAGTTGACAATATCGACGTCATGTCAATAACAAGTGACGAAAAAACAGCATACATAAACTATATACATGTAAACAAAGGGAGCATAAACCAATCCTTTACATTCGAATATAAGAAGAAATTGGACGAGAAAGACGAGGATCTTCTCGCTCTCGGAATTATGGAAATAAGAGAGAGATTTAGCAGCAAGGCAAAGGAGATAATTGTGCCTTTTGAAATGGATCTTGAACTCGAAGGTATAACTCTAACTGTACCACAAAGAGGGGATAAAAAGACACTGCTTGATCTAAGTATAATGAACTGCAA
>CALZMK010000072.1 GCA_945788545.1 uncultured Prevotella sp. | reverse complement strand
TTCCGGTCTTTGCCCTTACATTGTCGGCTGTGAAGGCATTGCGCATACGGCGCTTGAGAGTGCCGTCGCTACCGGCTATGGGCAGTGAAGGATAGAGATGAAGGTAGATATTGCTGTTGCGATAAGCATATTTGAGCATCTCCACCTCAAGCTCGGCAGTAACATAATTATATAATGAGAGGCCACTTCCGTCGGCAAATACATAGTTGGAGGGATGGAGACCGAGTTTGCACACAAGACGCTTGATGATGTTGCGGGCATCTTGGGCATTGCAAGGACGATTGCCTGAGGAAGCCGCAAGCTGATAGAATAGCGACTCGGCATAGAGATTGTCGCTGTCCTTCATCATTCGCATTAAGATCTGGTCGATGGAATGAGTGCGGTCAACGAGTTCATAGGCATCCGACGGGGTGTCGCCCTCTATGATATTGCCCAATATCACAATACCAGCGTCAACCAGTTCGCTTACAAATCTCTCCATGAAGTTGTCCTTGCGCGATATGAGCAGAGGAGAGAGTACTGGATTATCATCATCCCAACACCATCCCCATCCGAGACGGTCCTCATTCTTCATCATCTTATCAGCAACGAGACTTCCTCTGATGGTGTCAACACCGAGTGATCGAATACCCTCGACAAAAGCAGTGAGATCGTCGGAATTAAAGCGCGGGTCGAATCCGCCTACACAATACACGTCGCCTGTGAGCACATTGTCGCTTACAGTGCCGGTGTAGCGCAGTGAGGTGCGAAACTGGTAGGAACCGCCGAGACGGTCAATGGCAGTAATGGCGGTAATGAGTTTCATTGTGGAGGCAGGGCGCAATGTCTTGCGCTCATTATAACAGAAGATGGTGCTGTCGGCTGTGAGGTCATATACCATAAGGCCCATATTCGAGGTGGAGAGGAGGGGAGAGGTGGAGAGGATGGCCTCTAGCCTTGCCCTCACGTTGTCGGGCCAGGGAAGGGAGTCGGGATATGAGGAGACGGGGAGCCCCGACGCTGACGCGCCGGGCACGGGGGCTGTTGAATCAGGGGGCAGGCTGACAAAATCAGCCTGCACGGTGGCTTGGGACACTGAATCCTGACCATCGATGAGAGGCTTCGCTTGCAGGGTGAAATTGGCAATAAAAGCCAACAAAAATGTGAAAATTGTCTTCATCGGGTGCAAAATTAATCAAAAATCGAGGAAAAAACAAAAAATATTGCAACTCTTTTACTTTATATCAATAAAAATATCTAAATTTGCAGCGAAATTAAGAAAGATAACATGGTTTATAAGTATGACTTTCTGATTATCGGCGCAGGAGTTGCCGGTATGAGTTACGCCCTTAAGGTAGCAAGAGCGCACAAAGGTAAGGTGTGCATGATATGCAAGACTTCCCTCGACGAAGCCAACACGTCATTCGCACAAGGTGGAGTGGCTTCGGTGACAAACCTGGAGCTCGACAATTTCGACAAGCACATCGAGGACACGATGATTGCCGGCGACTATATCTCCGACCGCAAGGCCGTGGAGCAGGTGGTGAGGAATGCGCCCGAGCAAATACGTGAACTTGTGGAGTGGGGTGTCAACTTCGACAGGAAGGAGAACGGTGAGTTCGACCTCCATCGCGAGGGTGGTCACTCGGAGTTCCGCATCCTTCACCATAAGGACGATACAGGTGCCGAGATACAGCGTGGATTGATGGAGGCAGTGCGCCAGTGTCCCGACATCACGGTGAAGGAAAACCATTTCGCCGTAGAGATAATCACCCAGCACCACTTGGGAGCGAGAGTGACACGACGCACTCCCTATGTCAACTGCTATGGAGCATACGTGCTTAATCCCGAAACTGAGAAGGTGGATACCTATCTGAGTAAGGTGACAGTGATGTGTACAGGCGGTTGCGGAGCAGTATATCAGACAACCACCAACCCCGTGATAGCAACAGGCGACGGTGAGGCAATGGTGTATAGAGCCAAGGGAACAGTGGCAGACATGGAGTTTGTGCAGTTCCATCCCACAGCCCTCTATCATCCGGGCGAGACACATCCCGCCTTCCTCATTACCGAGGCAATGCGTGGATATGGCGGTATATTGAAACTGCCTAATGGCGAGACGTTCATGGAGAAATACGACGAGCGCCTGTCGCTTGCCCCACGTGATATTGTGGCGAGGGCAATCGACAAGGAGATGAAGATACACGGACTTGACCACGTGTGTCTCGACGTCACTCATAAAGACCCCGAGGAAACACGCAAGCACTTCCCAAATATATATCAGAAATGTAAGTCGATGGGCATAGACATCACCACCGACTATATCCCTGTAAGACCCGCCGCCCATTATATGTGCGGAGGAATAAAGGTGGATCTGAACGGATTGTCGAGCATCGACCGGCTATATGCCCTGGGAGAATGTTCTTGCACAGGACTGCATGGTGGCAACCGACTGGCAAGCAACTCGCTCATCGAGGCGGTGGTATATGCCGATGCCGCAGCAAAGCACTCATTGGAACATGTGGATTTGTATGACTTCAACGACAAGGTGCCCGAGTGGAACGACGAGGGCACACTGACCAACGAGGAGAAGGTGCTCATCACGCAAAGTGTGAAGGAAGTGGGCGAGATAATGTCCAACTACGTGGGAATCGTGCGTAGCGACCTGAGACTGAAGCGTGCATGGGACAGACTCGACATGCTCTACGAGGAAACTGAAAATCTATTTAAGAGAGTTAAGGCAAGCAGGGATATCTGCGAGTTGCGCAATATGATAAACGTGGGTTATCTGATTACGCGATGGGCAATCGAGAGAAAAGAGTGTAGAGGATTGCACTATACTATCGATTATCCGGTGCATGCTTATGATAAATGAGGAATTAGGGATGAGGAATTAGGAATGAGGAATTAGGAATTAGGTTTTTGTAGGGATGAGATATTCTATTGAGAAGATAATGACGCTCATTGGAGCACGGAGAATTGGAGAGGCAGAGGCAAATATTAGCTGGCTGCTGACAGATAGTAGGTCGTTGTGCTTTCCTGAGGAGACTCTGTTTTTTGCACTGCGCTCAGGACGCAATGACGGACATAACTATATAGCTGAGCTCTATCGGCGCGGAGTGAGGAACTTCGTGGTGGAGAGGGGACGGTTTAGACTCGCGGCTGACACTCAATTCGAAGGGGCAAATTTCCTTGAGGTGGTGAGCCCTCTGGAGGCATTGCAGCGATTAGCTGAGAGACATAGGGATGAATTCGATGTGCCAATTGTGGGTATTACCGGCAGTAACGGTAAGACGATGGTGAAGGAGTGGCTCTATCAGTTGCTCTCTCCATCGAGGGTGGTGACACGCTCTCCCAAGAGCTATAACTCGCAGATAGGAGTACCATTGTCGGTGTGGTTGCTCAACGAGCAAACCGAGGTGGGAGTATTTGAGGCAGGTATCAGTCAGCCTGGAGAGATGCAGGCATTGAGGGATATCATACAACCGACGATAGGAGTGCTGACGTCATTGGGTGCGGCACATCAGGAAAACTTCCGTTCGATGGACGAGAAATGCCAAGAGAAGTTGTCCCTCTTCCATGATGCAAAGGTGGTGGCATATAACAGTGACGACAACGTGGTGAGCCGCTGCATGCGCAAGTCGGGCTATCGCGGCGAGAAACTTTCGTGGAGCAAGGAAGACCCTCAGGCTGCCATGTTCATCAAGAAAGTTGAGCGACGCGACACCGTCTCTACCTTATATTATATATATAAAGGTAAGGAGGGAACATATCATCTGCCTTTTATCGACGATGCCTCAGTGGAGTGCTCAATAGCCGCCGCAATAGTGGCATTGTACTTGGGAGTGACTCCTGAGGAGCTCGACGTGAGGATGTCGCAATTGGAACCCGTGGCAATGCGTCTCGAAGTGAAAGAGGGGCAGCATGGTTGTACACTCATCAATGACTCGTATAACTCTGACATAAACTCGCTCGACATCGCTCTCGACTTCATGAGCAGACGCCCCGACCAAGAGGGAAAGAGTCGCACGCTTATACTCAGTGATATATATCAGAGCGGAATGATGCCTGATGAATTATATCATAGGGTGATTGAACTGGCGGTGAAACGCGGAGTGACGAAGTTTATCGGAATTGGAAAGGAGATAAAAAGGACACTCGCGGCTGACACCGCGAGCACGGGGGCTGCAGGGATAGGCCAGGCAGCAAAACTGCCTGGAATGGTGGCTGGAATGGCGGCTGGCGATGAAGGGAAGGGGGCTTTCTTCTTTGAGGATGTGGAGGAGTTCCTGAGGTCGGAGGTGTTTAAGGGATTGAGGAACGAGGTTGTGCTGATAAAGGGGGCAAGGGACTTCGGTTTCGATCATATCAGCGAGATGCTCGAGCAGAAGGTGCACGAGACTATATTGGAGGTGAACCTGAATGCCGTGGTGGAGAATCTCAACCACTTCCGCTCGTTTATGAAGCCCGACACCAAGATGATATGCATGGTGAAGGCGGATGCCTACGGAGCCGGTGCCATCGAGGTGTCGAAGACATTGCAGGACCATCGTGTGGATTATCTTGCAGTGGCAGTTGCAGATGAGGGAGTTACCCTTCGCAAGAACGGTATCACGAGCAATATCATGATAATGAATCCCGAGATGACAGCCTTCAAGACGATGTTCGACTATGATCTCGAACCGGAGGTATATAGTTTCCGTCTCATGGATGCCCTCATCAAGGCAGCCGAGAAGGAAGGTATAACCAATTATCCCGTGCATATAAAGCTCGACACAGGTATGCACCGCTTAGGATTCGACCCAGTGAAGGACATCGACGAGGTGATAAGGAGACTGAAACACCAGAATGCCATCATACCGCGCTCAGTATTCTCTCACTTTGTGGGAAGCGACAGTGATGACTTCGATGCGTTCTCTGCCCATCAGTTTGAACTCTTTGATACGGCGAGCAAGAAACTGCAGTCGGCATTCGACCATAAGATATTGCGCCATATCGACAACTCGGCAGGAATAGAGCATTTCCCCGAAAGGCAACTCGATGCCTGCCGACTGGGACTTGGCCTATACGGAGTGGATAGTCGCGACAATCATATCATCAACACCGTGAGCACGCTGAAGACCACCATCCTACAATTGCGCCATGTGCCAAAGGAGGAGACCGTGGGATATAGTCGCAAGGGTGTGCTGACAAGGGACAGTGTGATAGCCGCCATCCCGATAGGATATGCCGACGGTCTCAACCGCCATTTGGGAAGAGGAAAGGGCTATTGCCTTGTCAATGGACAGAAGGCGCCATACGTGGGAAATATCTGTATGGACGTGGCATTGATAGATGTGACAGATATCCCCTGCAATGAAGGCGATACAGTGGAGATATTCGGTGAGCATCTGCCAGTGACAGTACTCTCAGACATACTCGATACCATCCCCTACGAAGTGCTTACAGGAGTGAGCAATAGAGTGAAGAAGGTGTATTATCAAGACTAAGTGATAATTAAAAAGTATAAAAAACAAACGTTTACGGCAATTTTCTTCGGAAAGTTGCCGTAAATTCAAAAAAAAACATTATCTTTGCAACGGTTTTGTAAATAAGTAATTTTAAAACAACCTATTATATTAAAAATGAACGCTATTAAGACAAAGACAATGACCAACTTCAGATGGGTCATGTGCGCACTGTTGTTCGTGGCAACGACAGTCAATTATTTGGACCGTCAGGTGCTTTCATTGACATGGAAGGACTTCATCGCTCCTGAGTTTCATTGGACAGACGACAACTACGGTACGATAACAGCCGTATTCTCCATCGTCTATGCAGCATGTATGCTTTTCGCTGGCAAGTTTGTGGATTTCATGGGAACCAAGAAAGGTTATCTGTGGGCCATCGGTGTATGGTCGGCAGGTGCAGTGGCCCATGCTCTCTGCGGATGGTTGACTGTTCAGCTTGAAGGTTATGCCTCAGCATCCGACATGGCAGCCGTAGAGTCAGGAAGTGCCGCCGCCCTTCTGATTGCCACCACAAGTGTGTGGCTATTTGTTGCCGCCCGCTGTGTGCTCGCCCTTGGAGAGGCGGGGAAATTCCCCGCTGCCATCAAGGTTACAGCCGAGTATTTCCCTAAGAAAGACCGTGCTTTCGCGACATCAATATTCAATGCCGGTGCATCGGTAGGTGCCCTTGCCGCTCCTGCAAGTATTCCATTGCTCGCCCAGTATTTCAAGGATCTTGGAATAGGTGGAGGTTGGGAAATGGCCTTCGTGATTATCGGTGGACTTGGATTTATTTGGATGGGATTCTGGGTGTTCCTCTATGATAAACCCGAGAAGTCAAAGTATGTAAACGGCGCCGAGTTGGTATATATCCATCAGGACGACGAATCTCCAGCTGTTGAAACAAAGAGTGAGGATAACGAGCCTCAGATTTCATTCATGCGCTGCTTCACCTTCCGCCAGACATGGTCGTTCATCACAGGTAAGTTCTTTACCGACGGTGTGTGGTGGTTCTATCTGTTCTGGGCACCAGCCTACTTCTCCGACCAGTATGGATATAAGTCGAGTTCTTCGGAGGCTATCATGCTCATCTTCACATTGTATGCGATTGTCACCATACTCTCGATATATGGTGGTTATCTGCCCAAGCTCTTTGTAGAGAAGAAAGGCATGAATCCATATAATGGTAGAATGTTGTCGATGCTCATCTTCGCCTTCTTCCCGTTGCTTGCCCTCTTCGCCCAACCATTGGGAGCTTACTCAGCATGGTGGCCCGCAATTATAATTGGATTGGCAGGAGCTGGTCATCAGGCATGGTCGGCCAACCTGTTCTCAACCATTGGCGACATGTTCCCCAAGTCAACCATCGCCACCATTACAGGTATCGGCGGTATGGCAGGAGGTATCGGTTCGTTCCTCATCAACAAGGGCGCCGGCGCACTCTTCACCTACAGTGAAGCCCAGGGCTCAGCCTTCTCGTTCCTCGGTTTCGACGGAAAGGAAGCCGGCTACATGATCATCTTCTGTATCTGTGCTGTTGCCTACCTCGTAGGATGGGTGATAATGAAGGCACTTGTACCGAAATACAAGCCGGTTGTGGCATAGGAGTTAAGGAGTTAAGGAGTTAAG
>CALZMK010000071.1 GCA_945788545.1 uncultured Prevotella sp. | reverse complement strand
AGTTTATCACAATATTGTTTATGCAATTCGGCTGCAAAGGTACGTATTATTTATTTATTATAGAAGGAATTTATTGGGAAATACTGAGTGTAGTGTTAAAGTTTAACAAAAAATCTGTTGATTGTTTGACATTTAGCCAATGTTTTATTATCTTTGCATAAAAATTAAAAATACTTAATATGAAGATATTTGCAGTAGGAATGAACTATATCCAGCACAATAAAGAGCTGGATGGTGCGTTATATAAACCAGAGAACCCCGTGATTTTCACAAAGTGCGACTCGGCATTGCTGAAGGATTGTAAACCTTTTTTTATACCCGACTGGAGTCGCCAAGTGGATTATGAGACTGAGGTGGTGGTGAGGATCTGCCGACTTGGGAAAAGCATTCCCGAGAGATTTGCCCACAGATACTATGATGCTGTGACAGTAGGTATCGACTTCACAGCAAGGGATATACAGAAACCAATGCGCGATAAGGGTATGCCGTGGGACTTGTTCAAGGGATTCGACGGCTCTGCTGCCATCGGTGAATGGGTGGAGAAGGAGAAATTCCTCAATTTGCAGGCTATGCGATTCCATCTCGACATCAATGGCAATACAGTGCAGCAGGGAGTGACGAGTGATATGCTCTTCACTATCGACCATATCATATCCTACATCAGCCAGTTCTTCACTCTGAAGATGGGCGACATCCTATATACTGGAACGCCTGCGGGGATTGGACCGGTGCACATTGACGACCATCTGGAGGGGTATCTCGAAGACAGAAAAGTGCTTGATTTTTATTGTAAATGAAGAAACTGATTGTATTGGCACTTGTTGCCGTCTTGGGATTTGCGACATCAAGGGCGCAATATTTTAACCTGACCGCTGATGAGGTGAGGATTGGAGATCGTTTGCCCATATTCAACCATTCATTCGATCTTGGAGCTGACTATCAGAGTGCAGCATACGACGTGGAACTCACATATCCGCAATTTATAGATATGAGCAGAGGAGACATCAGCAGACTGAAGGCGTTGATGAATGACTCACTGCCCGAACTGCCCGTGGTGCACTCCACATTGTCGGTGGAGAGGAAGGTCGGCAAGATGGACGTGTGGCTTTTGCCTGTGGTGTATCGCGATGGTAGATACCAGAAGATGGTGAGCTTCGGTCTTAATCTCGTGCGCAAGTCGCCAAGGCATGGTGCCGCTACAAGAGCGGGAGCCGCCGAGAGATATGCCGAGAACAGTGTGCTGAGAGAAGGACGATGGGCGAAAATAAGGGTGAGCGAGAGTGGAATACATCAGATTACCTCTGACGTAATCAGAAGTGCGGGATTCAGTGACTTGGCAAAGGTGAAGGTGTATGGATATGGAGGAGCTCTGCAGCCGGAGAAACTCACTGCCGACTATCTCGTAGAGACCGACGACCTCAAGGAGATTTCCACATTCGCTACGGCTGGTCGAAAACTGTTTTATGCCCAAGGACCAGTGTCGTGGAAAGCCGACGGCACGCGCGTGCGCAATACATATTCTGATTGTGGTTATTATTTCATAACCGAGGGCGAAACCGAACCGCTCATTGCTGACAGCGCGTCCTTCGTAGCATCGCTTTATCCGGATGGCGACATCAATGCTATCCAACCCACACACGCCCTGTATGAGGTGGATGACTATGCATGGTTTAGTGGTGGCAGACACCTGTATGACAGTCGCACAATCGACAATGCCGAGGGGAGGGAATATACGCTAAATCTGCAGACGACCGACGGAAAAGGAAAGATGACGGTGGCCATCACTGCTGATGCAGCCACAGCGGCAATCGTGACTGTCAACGACACAACATTCACAATAAATATCCCCTCACGAGGATCATATGATGCAGCATCTCTCGTCGTATATACATTATCACTTGAGAACATCGTAAACGGCGATAACAAGGTGACCATCACCCAAAATGGATCGGCCACGATGCGTCTCGACTATATCTCGATGACATCAAGCGCAGTGCTGCCCACGCCTCGTCTTTCGTCGGGTCAGTTCCCTACGGCTGAGTATGTATATGGCATAACCAACCAGAATCATCATGCCGACCCGATAGCGGATATGGTGATTATCATCCCCACAACCCAGAAACAGAGACAACAAGCCGAGAGACTCGCCGAATATCATCGTACGCACGACGCAATGACGGTGAACATTGTTCCTGCTGACGAACTGTTTAACGAGTTTTCGAGCGGTACGCCTGATGCCACTGCCTATCGCAGATACATGAAGATGCTATACGATCGTGCTGCTACAGCAGATGAGGCTCCCAAGTATCTGTTGCTTTTTGGTGACGGGGCATGGGACAACCGAATGCTTACGCCAGGATGGAGCAAGCAAAGTCCCGACGACTTCCTGCTGTGCTTCGAGAGCGAGAACTCTCTCAATGATGTGGCCTGTTTCGTGTCGGACGACTTCTATTGTATGCTCGACGACGGAGAGGAAATTCAGGTGGATGGAAACTACAATAACTGTACGGGAAAACCCGATGTGGCTGTAGGGCGACTGCCAGTGAGAAATGATGTCGAGGCAAAGTTGATGGTGGATAAGATAATTGAATACGGCGAGAATCCAAACCCCGGGGTATGGCAGAACACCGTTGTGGTGATGGGTGACGACGGTAACAATAACGCTCACATGATTGATGCCGACAATGTATCGAAAGTGATTGCAGCTACGCAGCCGGCTCTCGATGTTAAGAAGATTATGTGGGATGCATACAAATTGGAGAAATCGTCCACTGGAAATACTTTCCCAGAGGCGCGAGACCTCATAACAAAGTATATGGCAGACGGAGCGCTGATAATGAACTACAGCGGACATGGAGGTCCCAATCAATTGTCGCATGAGGCAGTGGTGAAAATAGCCGACTTCAGTGGCATCGAGTCGAAGGTTATGCCGCTTTGGGTGACTGCAGCCTGCGACATTCTGCCATTCGACGGACTGCAAGACAATATCGGAGAGGCTGCCATCTTCAACGAACATGGAGGGGCAATCGCCTTCTTTGGCACAACACGCACCGTGTATCAGTTGCAGAACAGTTATATGAACCAGCTCTTCACCAAGGCGGTGTTGTCGGAATACAACGGCAAGCCAGTGGCCATTGGTGAGGCAGCACGCATAGCAAAGGCTTCGTTGGCGGGAATGGTAACTGAGATCACATCGGGAATGGGTTATGCAGATCTTAGTGCCAATAAACTTCAATACACGCTTCTTGGTGATCCTGCGATAAAGCTGAATCTGCCAACCACGGGAATGACTATAGATAGTATCAACAACCAAACTGTGGGTAGTGGCGAACTCATGACACTGAGGGCGGGCGACAAGGTGAAAGTGACCGGAAGCATGAGTGACACATCATTCAACGGAACACTCACGGCTATTGTGCAGGGTGCGGAGGAAAATGTGGTCTGCCGACTACAGAACACATCGAGCGATGGTGCGGAGACTGCATTTGAATATATCGATCGCACATCTACTATATACAAGGGACAGACTGCTGCTAATGACGGAAAGTTTGCCTTTGAGTTTGTGGTGCCCAAGGATATCCCATATACAGAAGGTGAGGGCCGGATTGTGGTTTTTGCCAACAGTGGCAATGGAAGAATACAAATAAACGGGACATGTGGCGGAGTGGCTTTCAACGGAACGGGAGATTTGCCTCTCGATTCCATTGGGCCTTCGGTGTTCTGCTATCTCAACTCACCTTCGTTTATGAACGGAGGCAAGGTGAACGCTACTCCATATTTTATTGCCGAGTTATATGACGAAAGTGGTATCAACGCAACTGGACAGGGAATTGGGCATAACATGACTCTCATAATAGACGGAAAGACTACAATGACATACGACCTTAACGACTCGTTTAGCTTTGACTACGGCAGCTATCAGAGCGGAAAGGTGGGATTCTTGATGCCGACCCTCACCGAGGGCGAACACAAATTGATGTTCCGCTCGTGGGATGTGCTAAACAACTCATCAATAGCTGAACTCTCGTTTGTGGTGGACGATAAGTCGATGCCAAGTGTATATGACATCAACGTGAGCGAGAACCCAGTGCGCAGCACAGCCACATTCATAGTTACCCACGACAGGGCGGGAGCACAGGTGAATGTGGAGATTGAGATTTTTGATCTCTCGGGACGCAAACTGGCGACAACGACAACGACCGAGGTGGCTTCGGGCAACACTACTATTGTGAGATGGGATGCATGCACGGCAGGCGGTTCTGCTATGAACACAGGCGTATATCTATATAGGGCACGCATCACCACTACAGAGGGTGTGTATGCTTCCAAGGCTAAGAAACTGGTTGTGTTAAGCAATAAATAACTCATTCAATCGTTTTATCATATAGACAAGTATCATTCAAAGGTAATTAATAGAATAATGACAAGAACAAGAATACTATTAGCGTTGGCGACTCTGTTCGTGACGCTCAAGGTGGCTGCTGAGGATGACAAACTCAATCAGTTTAATCCTGTTGAGCATGCTGTGATATCCCAGACCATCGCCCCCGACGCAAGGTCAGCGGGTATGGGTGATGTGGGTGCCGCTACCGACCCTGACGTTAACTCGCAGTTTTGGAATCCCGCCAAGTATCCGTTTTGCATTAGTCGATCGGGCATTTCGCTCAACTACACTCCATGGTTGAGGCAGTTGGTGAACGACATCGACCTGGCTTATGTGGCAGGATACTACCGTATCGGCGACTACAGTGCAGTGAGCGGTTCTCTGAGATATTTCTCGCTCGGAGAGGTTTATACCTCGCAAGACGAGAATGCAATGACTGTAAAACCCTATGAAATGTCGCTTGATGTGGCTTATTCGCTTATGCTAAGTGAGAAATTCTCTATCGCAGCCGGCATCAGATGGATTTATTCTGACCTGCGCTATAACTATGAGGAGGACTCTAAACCGGCATCTGCTTTTGCCGCTGACCTGGCGATGTACTACAACAACTATTTCAACATGGGTAGTAGGGAATGTCAGCTGGGTCTTGGTATGAACATCAGCAACATTGGTAGCAAAATATCATATTATGGTGATGACCGTAGTCAGTTTATTCCTGCCAACCTTCGTATTGGTGCCTCACTGCTCATTCCGGTGGATGAATACAATCGATTCTCTATATCAGCCGATGCCAACAAGTTGTTGGTGCCCACTGTGCCAGTGCAGCAAGAGGGCGAGAGCAGTGCCGACTATCAGGCGCGAATCATCGAGGAATATAGTAATGTGAGTTCCATATCAGGTATCTTCAAGAGTTTCAGCGACGCTCCGGGGGGATTCAAGGAGGAGTTGCAGGAGATACAATGGAGTGTGGGTGCAGAATATGTGTATCATGACCAGTTCTCTATCCGTGGTGGTTATCATCACGAGAGTGCAAACAAGGGTAATCGCAAGTATTTCACCGTCGGTGGAGGATTCAAGATGAATGTGTTCTCGCTCGACGTGGGTTATGTTATATCTACGGCTCAGAGCAATCCACTCGACCAAACCCTACGTTTCTCCCTCACCTTCGATATGGATGGTATTAAGGACTTGTTTAGACGTTAGCGCGCTGAAAATCAAGCTGTAAAGGGAAACTTTAATAGTTTAATTCATTAATATTTAAAATTATTTCATTGCAAATGAAAATTAGGGTTGGTTTTGGATTTGATGTTCATAAGTTGGTGGAAGGTCGCGACTTGTGGATGGGTGGAATAAAGATAGAGCATAAGTTGGGACTGTTGGGTCACAGTGATGCCGACGTGTTGATACATGCTATATGCGATGCCCTCTTGGGTGCCGCAAACATGCGGGATATTGGTTATCATTTTCCTGATACATCTGCCGACACTCTCGACATCGACAGTAAGATTCTCTTAAAGAAGACTGTGGAACTCATTGCCACAAAGGGCTACACCGTTGGAAATATCGATGCCACGATATGTGCTGAGAGACCGAAAATGAATCCACATATCCCTGATATGAAGTCATGCCTCGCCTCCATAATAGGCTGTGATGAGGACGATGTATCAATCAAGGCGACAACAACCGAGAAACTCGGCTTTACAGGACGCGAGGAAGGTATCAGTGCCTACGCAACTGTCCTCATTCAGAAATAGCCATCGTTATTGCCAGTTTTGCTGGCAATCCTCAATACTCGGTCTTATCCCCTTTTTCCCTCCACATCTCAAAGGCCTTCAGAGCTTCCTCTCTCATGAGAATCTCCGAAGGCTTTTGTCTTTCCTCGGGAGTGAGTGCTATTTCCTTATATATGAAATCATCGTCAAAACCAATATTGGCGGCATCCTTGCGGTTATTAGCGAAGTAAATCTTGTCGAGATGTGCCCAATAGATAGCACCGAGGCACATCGGGCATGGTTCGCACGAGGTGAAAATCTCACAACCGCTGAGGTTGAAAGTACCTAATACTTTGGAGGCCTTGCGTATTGCCGACACCTCGGCATGGGCGGTAGGATCACAATCGATGGTTACTCTGTTGGACGCCTCCGCCACTATCTCACCATTACGTGCAATGACTGCACCGAATGGACCTCCACCGCATTCCACACTCTCTTTGGATAGTAGTATCGCTCTTGCCATAAGTTCTTTCTTGTTCATATTTCTTCTGATATTTATTGTTGAGTGTATTTTCTTGCAAATATACTCCAAAAATGTGTAATGGCAATATTTTTTTTGTTTTTTTCTTAATAATATCTTCTTGTTTGTATTTTTTTCAATGTTTTTTTGTATCTTTGCATCATATTAATACATAAATGAGAAATGAATACTGACAGAGAGATATTTAATAGAAGTTTGCTGCTGATGGGAGAGGATGGCATGAAGCGACTTGCCTCACTGAGGGTTATTGTTTTCGGTGTGGGTGGAGTAGGATCATGGTGTGCCGAAAGTCTTGTGCGCTCGGGAGTAGGGCATATTACAATCGTGGATAGCGACAAGGTGTGCATAACAAACATCAATCGTCAGGCTATGGCTACGACCAAGACTGTTGGACAGGTGAAGGTGGAAGCTCTTAAGGGCAGACTTCTTGAGATTAATCCTTCTGTAAATATTGATGCAAGACAACAGA
>CALZMK010000070.1 GCA_945788545.1 uncultured Prevotella sp. | reverse complement strand
ACTATATAGATACCATTATGAATAATATTTAGTTGCAATAATGATTACTAAATAGGATCCACGTCGTAATAGGTAACGAGAGAATTAAAACGCTTGTCCTTCATGAGGTCTGATTGGGCATTGCGAAGATATTGTCTCACCTTGTATATGTCAATACCGTTCTCTAATTTTAGCATCAGTTTCCTTATGTTCATCGATTTCACTTTGGCAACTGATGGTTTGTCGGGACCAAGGACACGCTCGCCAAACCACATCCGTAGTTTGAATGCAAGTGTGGCTGCAGCACTCTGGACGGTGGAGTCGTCCTTGTGCTTGAGATACACATATATCAGGCGATAGTAGGGTGGATAATGGAATTCCTTGCGCTCTACAGTCACGCTTCGATACATTGCCTCGTAGTCGTTGTTCACTACCTGTTGCACAATAGGCAGTTCGGGACTCTTCGTCTGCATTATCACAAGTCCTCGCTTTCCTTTTCTTCCAGCTCTTCCTCCCACTTGTGCCATCATCATGAAGGCATGCTCATAGGCACGGAAATCAGGGAAATTAAGCATTGAGTCGGCATTTAGTATGCCCACCACACTCACATTGGCAAAGTCGAGACCCTTGCTTATCATCTGAGTACCAATCAGTATGTTTGTGCGTCCGGCGGCAAAGTCGGTTATGATGCGCTCGTATGCATTTCTTGTCTTTGTGGTATCGAGATCCATACGAGCCACTCTTGCCTCGGGGAAGATGTCTCGGATAGATTCCTCGATTTTCTCTGTTCCATAGCCACGAGTGCGCAATTCCGTACCCTCGCAGTTGGGGCATTTTGTTGGTATCGAGTATGTATATCCGCAGTAGTGGCACGTCAGTTGGTTAGTGTTGCGATGTAGTGTGAGACTCACGTCGCAATGCTGGCAGTGGGGCACCCATCCGCATTGCTTGCACTCTATCATTGGTGCAAACCCACGCCTGTTCTGGAATAATATGGCCTGCTTACCGTTTTCGATGGCCTTGCGCACTTCAGCCAGTAGCATTGGCGAGAATGGGCCTGTCATCATCTTGCGGTGTTGCAGGTCCTTTACGTCAACAATGCGGAACTCCGGCAGTTCGATTCCCTCGTGACGCTGTGTGAGAGCCACATATCCGTATTTCCCGTTCATGGCATTGTGATAAGTCTCGATAGATGGAGTGGCAGTGCCGAGCAATGTCTTTGCGCCATACATTGAGGCGAGTACGATGGCTGCACTGCGGGCATGATAGCGTGGGGCAGGGTCTTGCTGCTTGAATGATGTCTCGTGCTCCTCGTCGATAATCACGAGACCCAAGTTTTGGAATGGAAGAAATACCGCCGATCGTGCTCCGAGAATAACGTCATACGGGTCGCCCGACATTTGTTTTTGCCATATCTCCACCCTTTCGGCATCCGAGTATTTGGAGTGGTAGATGCCAAGGCGTCGGCCAAACACCTTCTTTAGTCTCGACATAATCTGTACGGTAAGGGCAATCTCAGGAAGCAGATAAAGCACCTGTTTCTTTTCGTCGAGTGCATGTTGTATGAGGTGGATGTATATCTCTGTCTTACCACTGGATGTGACTCCATGAAGCAATGTGACGTTGTTCTTCATCATCGAGAAGAGAATGTTGTTGTATGCCTCAGTTTGGGCAGCACTCAGAGCGTGCATTTTCTCGGGATGTGGTTCACCCGAGTCATTCAGTCTTCCCACCTCCTTCTCGTATGTCTCCAACATTCCCCTCTTCACCAGCATACCGATGGTGGCCAATGTGGAGTGGGAGGCATTCATGAGTTCCTCGCGTGTTATCTCCTCGATATTCGCATTATCCTCGGCCTCGTCCCAATGAGATAGTTGTAGGTATCCGAGGAAGGCGGCAAGTTGCTTTTCGGCTCGATTCAGCATGTTTATGGCAATGTGCATAGCCTCCACTCTTCTGTATTTCTCCCCAAGTCGGATGTATGTTTCTGTCTTTGGCTTATATCCCTCCTCTGCCTTAAGTCCGGCAGGCATAGCTGCCTTGTATATGTCTCCAATTGGCGAGAGATAGTATTCCGCTATCCATTGCCACAGTTTAAACTGCTTGTCGAGCAGCATGGGATGTTCGTCGGCAATGTCGATAATCTCCTTCGTCTTGTATCCCTTTGGCTCGTTGTCGTGAGTCTTTGCAACGATACCGACATAAGTCTTCTTTGGCCCGAATGTCACGAGAACGCGCATACCAAAGGCTATCCGTTCCTGAAGACGTTCAGGAATGGAGTATGTGAATAATCCCTCAAGAGGGACTGGCAATATGATATCGGCGTATCTCATCTGTTGAACTTAAAACAATGTTCTTTCTGCCCAATCTCCACGGTCGAGGTTGCGATATCCCACTGCTTCTCCTACATGGCGCATCTCAACCTTCTCCTTACCGTCAAGATCGGCTATGGTGCGTGCCACCTTCAGTATGCGACCGTAGGCGCGTGCTGACAGTTTGAGCTTTTCCATTGCCATCCTAAGCATGTCGAGAGATTTCTCGTCGGGTTGTGCAAAATCGTGCAGCATACGCTCCGTCATCTGTGCATTACAGTGAATGCCGTTGTAGTCCTTGTATCTATCCTCCTGTATCTTGCGTGCGGCAATCACTCGCTCACGAATGGCAGAGCTTGGTTCTCCAGGCTTGAGATAGGCAAGGTCCTTGAATGCCACGGGTTGTATCTCGCATTGAATGTCGATACGGTCGAGCAGTGGACCGCTTATCTTATTCATATACCTCTGTATTTGTCCAGGTGTACATACGCAGTTGTGTGTCGGGTCGCCATAGTATCCGCATGGACATGGGTTCATCGAAGCCACAAACATAAAGGAACAAGGATATTCCACCGTATATTTGGATCGTGAGATAGTAATCTTGCGATCCTCTAATGGTTGGCGCATCACCTCAAGCACACTACGGTTGAATTCCGGCAATTCATCGCAGAAGAGTACTCCGTTGTGGGCAAGTGATATCTCTCCAGGTTGGGGATTATTGCCTCCACCGACAAGAGCAACAGATGATATAGTGTGATGAGGCGAGCGAAACGGGCGTTGCGAGATAAGCGATGTGTCGCGACTGAGTTTGCCTGCTACACTGTGAATCTGTGTTGTCTCAAGACTTTCAGAGAGGGATAGTGGTGGGAGGATTGAGGGCAGACGTTTTGCCATCATCGACTTGCCGCTTCCTGGAGGTCCCACCATAATCAGGTTATGTCCACCGGCGGCAGCCACCTCAAGAGCACGTTTCACATTCTCTTGTCCCTTCACTTCGGCAAAGTCAAGGTCATACTGGCTTTGCTGCTGATAGAAGACGGCACGCGTGTCGATACGTTCAGGTTGATAGTCATCACTGCCATTAAAGAATTTCACGACATCCGAAAGACTGTCCATACCATAGACATCAAGGTTGTTGACCACGGCAGCTTCGCGCACGTTCTCACGTGGCACGATAAGTCCGCGGAAATGCTCCTTGCGCGCTCTTATGGCAATGGGCAATGCACCACGTATGGGGCGCAAAGAACCATCGAGCCCCAGTTCGCCCACAAGCATATACTCACTAAGTCGTTCGCTCTCCACCTTACAGTCGCCTGCCAATATACTGATGGCAAGAGGCAGGTCGTATCCGCTTCCCTCCTTTCGTATGTCAGCAGGAGACAAGTTGACGGTTATATCGGCGATGGGCATTCTGAAACCGATATTGCTGAGGGCGGCTTTTATTCGGTCGTAGCTCTCCTTGATACTTGTGTCGGCCAATCCCGACAAATGAAACATAACGCCACGATCGATATTTAACTCGACAGTGACGGTTATGGCCTCAAGGCCCATGACGGCTGCACAATATGTCTTTACTAACACTGGTCGCTTCGCGAAATTAAAGGATTATCGAATTTAAAAATTAAAGTCCCTTGGTCTTGAATGCCAGGGCATACATCTTCATCTGCTTCATCATTGCCAGCAGACCGTTGCTGCGTGTAGGACTCAGGTGTTCCTTTAATCCTATTCTATCGATGAAGTAGAGGTCGGCATCAATAATTTCCTGTGGGGTATGGTCGGTGAGAACACGGATGAGCAGGGCAATGATACCCTTGACGATGAGAGCGTCACTCTCTGCCGTGAAATGCAGCAAACCGTCGGTATAGTCGCACTGAAGCCACACTCGACTTTGACATCCGTCGATAAGATTACTTTCCGTCTTGTATTTCTCGTCGAGAGGAGCTTGTTCATTGCCCAAGTCGATGAGCAGTTGATACTTGTCCATCCAGTCGTCAAAACCAGAGAACTCCTCTATTATCTCGTCTTGTATTTCATTTATAGTCATATTTCCAATAATTATTACACTTCCACAATCTTAAACAGTTTGTCGCTTTGTCTTATCTTCCCGGGGACGGGAATTGACACATGAGTGCCTTTGGGGGCATGTTCCACAGGGTCGAGTTCTAAGCGTATTTCCTTGGCTTCGAGATACATCACTCCAGTGGTAGGACCGGTGACAAGCAGTTTATCGCCCAACTTGAAGTCGGCAGCCTCCACAGTGAATTCCGCCACACCGAGCTTACTGAAGTATTTCACTCCCTTGCCTATATACACCTTGCGTTCGGTGGCGTTCGAACCATAGTTCTTGTTCCATTCGCCAAGAGTCTGTCCTTGATAGTATCCATCCCAGAATCCGCGGTTGAACACTGTAGCCAATTGCTTGTCCCATTCATCCTTTTTCTCTTCTGTGAAAGTACCGGCAAGTACACTTTGTATAGCTTCCTTGTAGGTTCTCACTACAGTATATACATACTCAGGTCCGCGGGCTCTGCCCTCAATCTTGAATACCCTCACTCCCGACTCCATCATGCGGTCGATGAATCTTACGGTCTTCAGGTCTTTGGGGCTCATGATATACTTGTTGTCAATCTCGAGTTGGTTGCCCGTTTCGGCATCGGTCACAACGTATGAGCGTCGGCATATCTGGATGCACTCTCCACGGTTGGCCGAGCGTCCGGCATTGGCAAGACTGAGATAGCATTTGCCACTGATAGCCATACAGAGGGCACCATGGCAGAACATCTCGATGCGTATGGGTTGCCCCGATGGTCCGCATATATTCTGCTCGATGGCTTGGCGATGAATCTCCGCCACCTGATCCATATTGAGTTCACGTGCCAACACCACTACATCAGCAAATTGTGCATAGAAGCGTAAGGCCTCGATGTTGCTGATGTTGAGTTGGGTGGAGAGGTGAACCTCCTGTCCCACACTGTTGCAATAAGTCATTACTGCCACGTCACTTGCTATCACCGCCGAGATACCCGCCTCGTGGGCGGCATCCACTATCTCGTGCATCGTCGGAATATCCTCGCCATAGATGATAGTGTTGACGGTGAGATATGTCTTTATGCCATGCTCATTGCATGTGGCAGCAATTTCGCGCAGGTCGTCGATAGTGAATGCACTTGCCGATCCTGCCCGCATATTCAGTTTGCCGATACCGAAGTATATTGAGTCGGCACCGGCTTGAATGGCAGCCGCAAGACTTTCCCTTGAACCTACGGGCGCCATTATTTCATATTGTGATAAATCTTTGTCCATTTCGCTGCAAAGTTAGTGCAATAATGTGTAAATACAAAATAATTGAGGCAAAACTTTCATTTTTTTCACTCAATGAAGTATGATTTCCTTTATTTTGATTATCTTTGCACCGTTTGAATGACTAATATTTGAAATGAAGAATTATATAATAATATGTATAGCCGTCGTGATGATGTGCCGTTGCGGCAACATATCTGACGGCAAACACCAAGGAGAAACGACCTCTGGGGAATTCCGAATAGAACATATCAACGGCATGACTCCCGTGAAGAACCAAGGTGCGGGTAGCGGTTGTTGGGCATACGCTATGCTTGCAGCAATCGAGACAACACATATCTCGATGGGCGACTCGGTAAACCTGTCGCCATCATGGGCAATAAGGGTGAAGATGGAGGATTTGTATATGAGGAATGTTCTTTCACAAGGTGGTGACAAGGGCACTACCCGTGCAACGGGAATGACGCTCTTGAATATCATCCAACGTCATGGTATCGTGCCCTATGACTCCTATCCCGACCGCAATGGTATGGGTGTTTCCACATCTTTATTGCTTAACAAGACAAGGTTATTGGCAGAAAAGGCGGTAAATGCCCGAAAGGGATATAAGCTATTTATGCCGGCATTTGAGCGGATGATGGATGAGAGTATTGGATATACTCCTAAGAATGTGTATATGTTGGGCGCACAATATACTCCGTTGGAGTTTGCCCACAGTGTTTGCCGCCCCGACGAATATATTGCCATGGCGAGTTGCACACATCATCCTTTTGGTGAGTGGTTCATACTCGAATCTGCCGACAACTGGGAGCGTAGTAAGTTTTATAACGTGCCCATCGACCATTTGATGAGGAGTGTGGAGAAGGCAGTGCGAAGCGGAATGGGAGTGTGCTGGGAAGGCGATATATCAGAATCAGGATTCTGCTTTAGCAAAGGAATAGCCACTTTGGATATGCCCCAAGGAAAAAATGTCCAACAGTTGAGGCAGACGATGATAGAGTCATATACAACAACCGACGATCACTGTATGGCAATCGTCGGCATTGCCCGCGACAAGAGCGGGAAAAAGTATTTTATCATGAAAAACTCATGGGGCACTGGTAATCCGTATAAAGGATTGATGTATGTGTCGGAAGACTATCTAAAACTGAAGACCATCGCCGTCTTTTTGCCAAGACCTAAAGCGGTATAGTTTTCTCCACCTGTCCCGAATAAGTATTTATAGATATATGCACACTGTCCGTGGGTATTGAGTCACGAGGAATACTTAGGAAATACTGCGTTGAGTATTTCTCGGGTACGTCGCCCTGTGAGTGTAGCAAGGTGAGGTGAGTCGTTGTGCGTCCGTCCTCAGCCTTTGTGACTTTATTGCGCAACAATCCTATTGTCTGGTGGGCATCCTCTATGGATGTGTTACCCACCTTTATCCATATCGACAGATTGAGGAATGTTCCGTTCTTGCTTCTCCACATACTCTCGAATGTGATAGGGTCGGTGACGACTTTCTCCACCGAATCCACCGGCACCAATGTCGGCACCCTTCCGATGCTCACGATTTGCGCCTTGCCATTTCCCACCTTATTATAATATGCCACGGCACGATAGGT
>CALZMK010000069.1 GCA_945788545.1 uncultured Prevotella sp. | reverse complement strand
GAAGATGGTAGAGACTGTTAGACTGCGGGCGGCGGCAATATCGGGGATTGACATTCCCGAGGTGAAGAGATTGTAGCTTGTCACGTGAGTTTTCTCCTTCTCTTCCTTCGGTTTCTTTTCCTTCGGTTTTCTCTCCCTCGGAGTTCTTTCCTTCCTGTTGCGTGCAGGTTTTTCTTCGCCTTCAATGGCAATCACGAGTGAGCGTTGTTTATCCTTCAGATAGCCTGCTACATCAAATCCCTTCTCCGCAACTGCCTTTAGGATAAGTAGATGGAATCGGTAGAGATATACATAGTCTGAATATGTGTCCTTGAGGCGCTGCATACCCTGTTTGTTGTTCGACTTGACCTCGGTAGTGAGATTGACAGCCTTTGAGAGTATTGCCTCGATGTTGGTGACGAAATATTCGGCACTGCGCTTGATGCGGTCGAGTACGGGTTGCGAGATCAGGTCTTCGTATGTGTATGCGGCAATATTCTTTATCCACTTCATTGCAATGTCGGTCACTTTCTCCTTCAGGTTGGCGGCAGCCTCCCTGTGCAGTTGGGTGAGAGCGGGATTGGTGCCCGAGAAGAACTCGAGCATCAGTCGCAGTATGTGGTCCTCGGCAGATTGCAGGTTGCGGAAGTCAAACAGTTCGATGACGAGTTGACGGTGGTATTCCTGCTTGAGCAACGGCAACTGTCTGATACTGTTCTCGGCGTTCTCCTCCTGCTTGGAGATATAATTATCTACACGCGCGTCATTGATAATGGCAGCGTCGTTGATTTTCGACGCAATAACCAATCCTTCGAGACTGCGGCAGCGGCTCAGGGCCACATACACCTGTCCTGGGGCAAAGGATTGCCCTGCATCGATGATGGCACGATCGAAGGTGAGTCCCTGACTCTTGTGGATGGTGATTGCCCATGCAAGTCGGAGCGGATATTGGCGGAACACTCCCTGCACCTCGCTCTTTACCTCGTGGGTTTCGGGATCAACCGAGTATTTGGCGTTCTCCCATTCCTGCAATCCCACATTGATATTCTCGTCCTCACCTACACATCTCACCTGTATGCTCTTCTCGCCCAAAGCCACGACATGACCGATCTTTCCGTTGAAGTATTTCCCGTTGACATCGTTTTTGATGAACATCACCTGCGCCCCCACTTTCAGTGTGAGATAGAAGGCGGTGGGGTAGGAGTATTCGGGGAATGTGCCGTCGATTTCAGCCTCGTAGGTGAATGGCTGCGAGTTGAGGCGTTGCATCTCGTGGTCGTTATATTCGTCAGCCTTGCGGTTGTGGGTGGTGAGTCGGATATATCCCTCTTCGGATTTGGGAATGAACGACGGGTTGTATCTCTTGTGTAGCGTTTCGAGATCAGCTGCAGTGGGATGTCCCTCGCGTATGTGATTAAGGATGTCAACGAAGGTGGAGTCGGCCTGCCGGTAGATTTTCTGCAGTTGGATGGTGACATAGTTAATCTGCTGCAAGGCCTTGCTGCCGAAGAAATACGGTGTGTCGTAATATTGGCTCAATACGGCATCATCCTCGGGAGTCACCACGGGAGTGAGCTGGGCAAGGTCGCCAATCATGAGCAACTGCACACCGCCGAAGGGACGGGAGTGGTCGCGATAGCGGCGCAACACCGAGTCTATGGCGTCGAGCAAGTCGCAGCGCACCATACTTATCTCGTCGATGATGAGCAGGTCGATAGAGGCGATAATCTTGCGTTTTTCCTTACTGAACTTATTTATTTGGTTGACTTTTGCGCCCGGGATATGAGGCGCCAAATCCAACTGGAAGAAGGAGTGGATAGTCACACCTCCGGCATTTATGGCAGCCACACCCGTGGGAGCCACCACAATCATCTGTTTGGTACTTTTTGCCACAACGGTGCGCAGGAACGTAGTCTTTCCCGTGCCCGCCTTACCAGTGAGGAATATGCTTGTGCCTGTGTTCTCAACAAACTCCCAGGCGCTTCTCAGTTCAGGATTCTTATCTGTTGTCATATCAGTAAATTCATAATTTATCTGCAAAAGTAGCAAATTTATATTATATAATCGTATATGAAATATTTAAAAAAAGGTAAATTGACAAAAAAATCGGCATCTATTGCCGTTGATGCTTGCTAATCTCGGTTTTTATGCTTATTTTTGCACCATTATTTATAAAGAGAAGAAATGGAAGAGAAAAAGGGAATATCACGGCGCACGGCATTGAAAATGATGGGCAGTGCGGCACTTGCGGTGGTGATGGCTTCTTCGGAGGCTGTCGCTCTCACCTCGTGCATGGGCGCGAGGAGAAAGAGGGTGATGCTGTATTTCTCGGCTACGGGCAATAGCCTGTATGTTGCCCGCGAACTGGCAGGCAAGGAGGGAGAGATGCTCAGCATACCCCAACTGATGCGCAAGCAGGAGCTTGAGATCGAGGCCGACGAGATAGGTATCGTTTATCCTGTATATGGACACATGCCGCCGTATATGGTGAGGCAGTTTATCAAGAAAGCCCGACTGAAGTCCGACTATCTCTTCGCCGTCTTGACATACGGCAATCGTAAGTGCAGTGCGGTGGAGATATGGAATGACATCGCCAAGAAGGCGGGATATAAGTTTGACTATATCACAACGCTTATCATGGTGGATAACTGGTTGCCCAACTTCGACATGAACGAGCAGGTGAAGATAGACAAGCACATACCCGAAAACCTGAAGAAGATTGCCGCCGACGTTGACGCTCATAAGCAATGGCACGAGGAGGTGACACAGGAGGAGCGCGAAAAGCACAAGGCATTCCTCGAGCGCACGGGTATCGACCCCGAGGTAGGATTCCTCATGAGGAGCGAGAAATACTTCACCGCCACCGACGATTGTATCGACTGCGGAGTGTGCACATACGTATGTCCGCGAGGCAACTACGAACTGACGGGTAGGGGAGTGAGGATTGAAGGCGACTGCGAGTTCTGCCTTGCATGTATCCAAAACTGTCCGCAGAAGGCTATACATTTTATTGAGCAGGAGGAAGGCACATGGCCCGACGGCAAGGAGGTGAATCCCAAAGCCAGATACCGCAACGAGAACGTGTCGCTCATGGAGTTGAAGATGGCGAATAACCAGAGAATATAATAAAACTAAACGACTATGTTAAGAAAGATAAGAATAATACTCGCCACATTGTTTTTCCTGTCGGTGACGGCATTGTTCGTGGATTCCTCGGGAACAGTGAAGGAATGGTTGGGGTGGACTGCCAAGATGCAGTTCCTTCCGGCTCTGCTCGCGATGAATATCGTGGCGTTAGTGGTATTGGTGGCGCTCACCTTGCTTGTGGGCAGGGTGTATTGCTCGGTGATATGTCCGCTCGGAGTGATGCAGGATGTTATCTCATGGATTAGCGGGCGCAGGAAGAAAAAGAAGTCGCGCTTCTCGTATTCATCCGAGAAGAGATGGTTGAGATACGGCATATTGGTGGTATTTGTTGCACTATTGATAGCAGGACTTGTTCCGATTGCGGCACTGATAGCTCCATACAGTTCTTATGGTAGGATGGTGAGGAGCGTGGTGTCGCCATCTCTGTCGCCTGTTGCCATAGTGGCGGCGGTATCGTTTGTCGTTGTGGCGATATTGGCATGGATAGGCGGTCGCACTTATTGCAACACCGTATGTCCGGTGGGCACGGTGTTGGGATTCTTCTCGCGCTTTGCCCTTTTCCGTCCGATGATCGACACGTCGAAGTGCAACAACTGCAAACTATGTTCAAAGAAATGCAAGGCATCGTGTATCGACGCCAAGAATCACCGCATCGACTATAGCCGTTGTGTGGCATGTATGGATTGTATAGATACTTGCAAGCATGGAGCAATAAGCCTCACCCCCGGCCCCTCTCCCAAAGAGAGGGGAGTAGATACTCCTGGGGGTGATAAAGCAGGCGATGAAATGCGCCGCAAATTCCTCACTCTCTCTGCCACTCTTGCCGCAACCTCTCTTATTAAGGCGCAGGAGAAGAAGGTGGATGGAGGACTTGCTGCCATCGAAGCCAAACAGAAGCCCAACCGCAATACTCCTCTCGTTCCTCCGGGAGCGAAGAGCATGCGCCATTTCGCCCAGCATTGCACTGCATGCCAACTCTGTGTGTCGGAATGTCCCAACAATGTGCTTCGCCCCTCAACAAACTTGGAGACGCTGATGCAACCCGAGATGTCGTATGAAGACGGATATTGCCGTCCTGAGTGTACACGCTGTTCCGAGGTGTGTCCTGCGGGAGCCATACGTCCCATCACTGTAGCCGAGAAATCATCCACCCGCATAGGTCATGCCGTGTGGATAAGGAAAAACTGTCTGCCTGTTGCCGACGGGGTGGAATGTGGCAACTGTGCGCGCCATTGTCCGTCGGGGGCAATCTTAATGGTGCACATGGATGCCAATGATGATGAGTCACCGAAGATTCCGGTGATCGACACCGAGCGATGCATCGGTTGCGGAGCCTGTGAGAACCTGTGTCCCGCCCGTCCGTTCAGTGCGATATACGTCGAGGGACATGAGAGGCATGGAGTGTATTAATTAAGAATTAAGAATGAAGAGTGAAGAATGAAGAATGGCTTCGCGATGGCATCTACGATAATGTCCGCGATAATATCCGTTGTAGGGTCTTACCTTGTGTAAGACCGCCATTCGAATAGGCATAAAGAATTATATGAGCAAGAATATATCACGAAGAGAGTTTCTCAAAACGATGGGAGTGGCTGGAATTGCAACCACTGGACTTGCATCGTGTGTTGGCACCAAGAAGGATGCCAAGGATTCGCCCGAGGGTGAAGTGCCCAAGGACAAGATGACCTATCGCACCAATCCTACTACGGGCGACAAGGTGTCTATACTCGGTTTCGGTATGATGCGCCTGCCGACAAAGGAGGTTGCCGTGAAAAACGAGGGCGACGAGGTGAACGAGGAAATCGACCAGGAGGAAGTGAACAGACTGGTGGATTACGCCCTTGAGCATGGCGTCAACTATTTCGACACGTCGCCTGTGTATTGCCAGGGTTTGTCGGAGAGGGCTACGGGCATTGCGCTCAGTAGGCATCCACGCAACAAGTACTTTGTTGCCACCAAACTGTCGAATTTCTCTCCCGACACGCATAGTCGTGAGGCATCCATCGAGATGTATCGCCACTCGATGAAGGAACTGCGGGTGGATTATATCGACTATATGCTGCTGCATGCCATTGGCGGCGGTAGGGATGCCATGGCCGAATATGCCGAACGATATGAGAAAAACGGCATACTCGACTTCCTAATCGAGGAGCGCAAGGCAGGCAGAATCCGTAATCTTGGTTTCTCATATCATGGAGACATCCGTGTGTTCGACTATCTACTGTCGAAGCACGACGAGTATAAATGGGACTTTGTGCAGATACAGCTCAACTATCTCGACTGGCGACATGCCAAGAGTACCAATCCCGCGAATACGGATGCCGAATATCTGTATGCCGAACTTGCCAAGCGCAATATTCCTGCCGTTATCATGGAACCATTGCTTGGAGGCCGACTGTCGAAGGTGCCGGGAAAGGTGGCGGCTTATCTCCTTCAGCGCGAACCCGAGAAGAGTGTTGCCTCGTGGGCGTTCCGCTTTGCGGGTACGATGCCTGGTGTGCTCACTGTCCTCAGCGGTATGACGCGCATGGAACATCTGCAGGACAATATCCGCACATACTCCCCACTCAAACCGCTCAGCGACGACGAGTTGGCATTCCTTGAGGAGGCTGCTAAGATTATGGTGCAGTTTGGCAATATCCCTTGCAACGACTGCAAGTATTGCATGCCATGTCCTTACGGTATCGACATTCCCGCCACATTATTATATTATAACAAGTGTCTGAATGAAGACCGTATGCCCGTGGGAGCGCAGGACGAGAACTATCGCAAGGCAAGGCGCGAGTTCTTGGCGGGTTACGACAAGAGTGTGCCAAAGTTGCGTCAGGCCAATCACTGTATCGGTTGCGGCAAATGTCTGTCGCATTGTCCACAGAGAATAAATATCCCGAAGGAGCTTCATCGTATTGATGCATACGTGGAGCGTCTTCGTCAGTCAATAAATCATAGTTAACTCCTTGAACTCCAAAATTTAATAATAATACAAAATATGACAACATTGTTTATAGGCGGAATAGGCATGCAGGAAGTGCTGCTTATCGCATTGGTGGTGCTGCTGTTTTTTGGCGGCAAGAAGATACCCGAACTGATGAAGGGTCTGGGTAAGGGTGTGCGCTCGTTCAAGGAAGGAATGAACGACATCGAGAAGGACATCAAGGACACCAAGGATACTTCTGAGGAAGAGAAGAAATGAGTAAGGACGAGGGACTGAGCTTTTGGGATCATCTCGACGTGTTGAGGGCGATAATCATCAAGATTGTCGTCGTCACCGTGGTGTGCGGCATTGTGGCATTCCTGTTCAAGGACGAACTCTTTGCCGTGGTGCTCGCTCCGCGCAATCCCGACTTCATTACCTATCGTCTCTTGGCGCGGGTAAGTGGATTGTTCGGGGGCGACATTCCCGACAATCCCGTTATCCAACTGATAAACACAGGCCTTGCCGAGCAGTTTGTCATCCACATGAAGACTGCCATGTGTGCCGGAGTGCTCTGTGCGTCGCCTTATACCCTTTATCAGCTCTTCCGCTTCATCTCGCCGGCTCTATATGCCAACGAGAGGCGCTTTGCCATGCCCATAGTATTGGGCGGATATGTGATGTTCATGTTTGGTGTGTTGATAAGCTATTATCTTATCTTTCCCCTCACCTTCCGTTTTCTTGGCACCTATCAGGTGAGTGAGGATGTGGTGAACATGATTTCCCTGCAGTCGTATATGAGTACGCTTGTCTTGATGAGTCTGTCGATGGGCATTGTGTTCGAGATGCCCGTGGTATCGTGGCTTATGGCGCGCATGGGTTTGCTTTCCGCCTCCTTTATGACCCGCTATCGTCGTCATGCCATAGTGGTCATCCTCATTGTGGCTGCGATAATCACTCCCACCTCGGATGTCTTCACCCTCTTGATGGTGTCCCTGCCCATGTGGATGCTCTATGAGCTGAGCGTGTTAATAGTCCGTATCAGCGGAAAGAGAAGGTAAGATGTTGTCACTGTTGTCGTCAATAAATCCATCCTGATTTTTCCTAAAATGAGTGAAGAATGTCCTAAAAGGAATATTTTTGAAATTATTATGTAACACTTGTTTCATTATTAGGCAATTTTTTTGTA
>CALZMK010000068.1 GCA_945788545.1 uncultured Prevotella sp. | reverse complement strand
TGGGGGAAGGCTTTTTATGACGCGCCGTCGCTGCTGATTCCTTATCGGGATGTAGATGGGAGGTTGCTGAGTGTACAGGGGAGATATATGGGGAAGGAGGAGAAGCCCCGATTCCGCTTTCCACGGGGCTCGCATGTGGGGATGTATAACAAACCGGTGATCAAGAGATTGAAGCAGGGGGATGAGCTGTGGATTACCGAGGGCCCGTCGGATTGCTGGGCTATGCTGTCGGCAGGACATAAGGCGGTGGCTATTCCATCCGCCACATCGCTCACAAGGGCTGACATCGCATTGCTGAGGGGCGGACTGCCCGAGGGAGTGTCGCTCCACATGTATCCCGACAACGACGAACCGGGGATGAAGCTATTCGAGGATTTGAAGCGGTGGTTTCCCGAGTTGCAGGGCCATGTGCTGCCCGAGGGCTATAAGGACTTCGGGCAGTGGTATGCCAACAGGGGATAATGCGAAATGGCGGCGGCCCTTTTTGTCTGAAATATAGCGGTTAGCAGGTGGTGATCAGAGTTTTGTGAGGAGTTAAAGTATTTGGATGTAGCTTAATATATATATAAGGTGGGAGGCGATGAGATAAAGGATAAGGAAGGGGGCGATGGAACTGATGCCTGAGACAAGGGCATCGAAGACGGAGGGGACGGAGGGGAAGGAGCCCGACATCACTCCATATACCACCGACATGAGGATGACACCGAAACACAGGAGAGGAACAAGGGCCGCACTGAATGCCGAGGGGAAAAGATAACCCGTGACACTGAGCAGAATGGCATGGGGAGCAAAGGCGAAGAATGCCACTAAGGAAAGATACAACACAAGGGTGCCAAGACTGAAGCGAAGTGCCACCCGCTGACGATAGCGGGATGAAAAGAAGGACTGGGACAGGCGGGAATGGCGAAGCGAACCGTAGGCCATGCCCGCAAGGATAAGCCACACGAGCAGCGGCGACTGCATCTGATGGATGTAGCCGCCAAAGGCCCAACGGATGCCCTCGCTACTGAACAGGCTGCGCACTCCACTCTCGGGATTGAGGGCGGCATAGAGCCATGAGCCCACCACCAACACCACCTCGACAATGAGCAGCACCACCGAGAGCCACGCCAATATCTTATTCTTCATCTGCATGAAGATTGTCAACATCTATTATTCCTAATTCTATTGCCTTGACAACAAGGCGGGTGGCATTCACACCCATACGTCCGTTGCCACTGGGGAAGAGTTTCTGGACGAGTTCGTTCTGACGTTTCTCAAGACTTTTCACTCCGAAGGGCATTGCCTTGAGATTGGATATCTGGTCCTTGGTATATCCTAAGGCCAAATGGCGCAGGAAACGCTCGTCGTATTCATCAATCTCGTAGTCGAGCAACGCTTCCTGATTGGTGAGCTCGCGACCTACGGAGTGCTTGAAGCGCTCTACGATACGGCGCAGGATGGGTTCGTTGAACACCATCGTCTTTCCATCCATCACCGAGCGCACATCGCCACGGGTGAGGAGCTCACCACTCTTGAGGATAATACCATCGGCTCCGGCATCAAGCACATCCACCCATAGTTTTTCGTTGAGTATCTCACCAGTGAAGATAAGTACTTTTACCGCTGGATACGACTCCTTGGTGTGGCGGCATATCTCGACACCTACGGTTGTGGATCCACCCAACCCCAGGTCGAGCAGTACGAGGTCGGGCTGGTTGTCGCGGATGATACGCCAGTATTCTGCCTCGTTGTTGGCTGTGCCGATTATCTCCGCCTCGGGAATGTCGTTGCGGATGATGCCTTCTGTGCCTTTGAGTTCGAGGGGCACGTCCTCTACTATTATTACCTTGAAATTATTCATATCTATATATATTATTTATAATGTGGAAGTCGGATTATTATATCTTTACCCTCGCTTTTCACCCCACAGCCACGACGTTTGGTCAACTCGGAGATGTCGCGCACTATCTGTCGGATGACAAGGAAGGGGATGTTATCTACTGTAGTGGGTGAGAACAGGTCGCCACCCGACGGGTCGATTTTCGGAAGCGACGACATGGTGAGGGTGATGGACACATATTCACCCTCGACTATGGTGGAGCCAAGACTTGGCATGTCGCCGTTGTTTTGCTTGCGCAGCAACTGCACGAGGAAGGATAGCAACTGTACGTTGGCAAGTACCTTCGGCAGTGGCGAGGGCGAACTGAACCATCGGTCGAGTCCTACTGCGGCAATGGGGGTATGAAGATGGTCGAACTGGCGCATTGCCTGCTGACTTAATATGGTGTAGATGTCACGATAATAGGCTACAAGATCGCGTATCTGCAAGAGGTCGTCGGTGGATGCTACAAGTTGGCGTATGCGACTGGGATAATACATCGTCTCATGCTTGAGGGTTGACAAGCAGTTATCGACGATGGAGTTGCTGATATATAGTTGATTGCACTCATATTCGGCTTTTTGCAGTTCGTCGGCGGCAGTCTCAACGTCGGTGGTTTGTCTCTCTTGTTGGGATATGTCATCAACGAGTGCCTTGGTTATCTGATTGACGATGTCGGTGAGCTGCTCGGGATATTCGGCAGTAGTTGTGAGTCGCTCTATTGCCGCAAGTTTGTCGGCCGATGTCGTATCCGATACAAGTATGCGGTTAATATCCTTCACCTTATCCACACAGAATCGATAGTAAAGCCTATGGCGATAGTAGAGGAGATAATAGGCGGGCAGGATGGAGAGAAGGAGGATGACAAGGAGGACGATTGCCACATTCTTGTCTGACTGCTGTTTGCGCATCTTCTTGCAATAGGCTGGCAATGAGGCATCGGCAGAGAGTTCCTTGAAGAGGCGGGTATATACCTCGTTGTTGTAGGTGTATTCCTGCCAGCGATGGAGTGCAAGGCATGCCACCGCACTCTCGTTGCGGATGTCGAGGATGACGTCGTAGTTGGTGTTTACACTGTCGCGCAACCATCTCACCTCGGGAGGCATCTGTGCACTGTTGCCTTGGCGCTGCATCAGGTATTTACCTCCGGGACATACGGTAAGGTAGTGCTCGTTGAGGTAGATGCGGCAGGAATCGGCATAGTGGAGCGTGCGCTCGTATGTGCCGGCGATATTCGAATAATAGGCACTGTCGGCAAAGGCAGCTGCCTTGCGCAATGACTCTTCCTGCACTCGGGATGCCATCGACGGGATGAAGGCTGACATTGACAGAAGTGCCATAATGAGTCGCATGACGCCCTTGGGAAGGCGGAAAAAGAAACGGCTGCCCCTACCCTTCTCGCTCTCGGCTGAGAGGAGGCAGACGGAGAAGCGCTGACTCGTCTTCTTGTATTTCTCGATTATGCCACGGCAGTTGAGAAGACCGAAACCGTGGGAAAATGAGGACGAGTTGTTGAGCGAAGGCGAAAAATTAGGAATTAGGGATGAGGAATGGAGAACTTTGTTGATTTCTTCCTCTGACATGCCACAACCAGTGTCGGATACACTTATTTCAACGTAGTCGGGGGCAGAGGTGGCATAGATGCTGACCTTGCCGCCGGCAGGAGTGAACTTACGGGCATTGTCGGCAAGGGTGTTGATCATGAAAAGGGTGAGGACACGGTCGGCCTTTACCACTGCCGTGGTGTCAGATACGTCGAGGGTTATTCCCTTGATGTCGAACGAGGTCTTGCCCTTGCGCACTATATCGAAGACATCCATCAGGGGGAAGCTCTCGATATGCATACTCAAACGACCCTTGCGCAACTGTATCCAGTCGGTGAGAAGGGCGTTGTATTCGTTTATCTTGTCGGTGAGTTGAAGGATATATGCATAGCGGTCCTTGCGTATATCGGCGTTCTCGCCAGGACGCTCGATGAGCATGCGCACCTCATTGATGATACGGTCAATAAATGGGGTGACACTGTTGATGAGCGACATCTTGGCGCGGTTTTCAACACTTTGGAGGGCATATTTCTCACTGTTCATCTCGCATATCTGTCGCTCCTCATTAATCTCCTCTATTCGCTCTTGTGTCTGCTGGCTACTGAGTTGTTGCTCCTGCTGCCACTGGCGCAAGGGTTGGAGAAGGGAGTTGAGTTCGTCGCCACGGCGATCCTTGCGAGAGAGATGACCAAATAACCACAACAGGAAAAGCAGGAGGACTATTGCCGCAATTACCACCACTATCATGACATTGAGTTGTGAGGAAGCTGCCTCCAACTGGGCGGCTCGCGACTCATAATAGCGATCCTGACGGGTGTTCTCCTGAAGGTCGAGATAGATGTTGCGATTGTAGTCGCTCGCCGGTTTGTCGTTGACTGCCGAATAGGCTACACTCATCTGTTCGCGGATACTGGCGACAAGGTCGGGAGCCTGATTAATCTTATTGTCCTTGAGAGCCATGTTGAGATAATATATGGCAGACTCATAGTCGCTGATGTGGGTGAAACAGGAAGCCAACGAGCGATAACCACCTGCTATTTGATAGACATCACCATATTCGACGAAATAGGTGAGAGCCTTCTGAGTCATCTCCCTGGCAATGAGTGAATCGGGAGTCGTGGAGGTATTCTCGATAAGACGGATGGCGGGATTGTCGGCAAGCAGGCGAGTACGCTCTGAGACTTGTAGAAGATGTTCGGCTATTGATTGTAACGAATTGGCTTTAAAGTATTTATATCCGCTTCGTGAAGCTATGATATAACATTCGAGAAGACGCTCTAACTCCTGTTGACGAATGTCGCGAGCCGAACCGGAATTGATGATACCACCGGCCCCGATATTGTATAAATATGACAGATACTGTGCTGTATCGCGGCGCACCTCACCTTGGGGATTGATGGCATTGAGAGCCGACGCTGACTGGGGAAGCAGACCTACATAATAATAATAGGTGGAACTGACGATGGCATACTCCGACGAGGCGTAGGTCATGCGGCGCAGCAGACGGGAATCGAGTGTAGATTCCTCTTCCTTGATACGATTGAAACGCTGCTGAGCACGCTCGCGGTAGTCGTAGAACTCACGGTTGCGAGACATTCGCTGACAGAGGCGCATCTGCTGGATGTCGGCAATAAGCAATTCCACCTGATTATCTGTAATCGACGTGATGACACCCAAGAGGGAGTCGGCACGGGAATAATCCATGCGCATGATGTCAACAAAGGCTATGTTATTATATGCCTCGGCACGACAATCGTCATCGACGTCGAGCGAAAGCACTTGATGCGCATAGTGGAGGGTGGAATCAAGATTGCGGTAGTGATAGGCGTAGGAAATGTCGTTCAACCTGTCCGCCTCGCCTCTATCCTTGTGCGAACAAGCTGAAAAAGACAAAAGGCTCCATAGGACTATAAGCCCTACGAAACCCTTTGAATATAATATATTATGCGCGAGCCTTGGCAATATATCCAAGTGCCTCGGCACATTTGTCGGAGATAGCCTTCCAATCACCGGCTGCTATGACATCCTTGGGGAACAACTTAGATCCCATACCAACGCAGAACACGCCTGCCTTGATCCAAGATGTGAGGTTCTCCTCGTCGGGCGACACTCCGCCAGTTACCATCAGCTTCGACCATGGCATGGGAGCCATAAGTCCCTTGACGAGCTTGGTGCCAAGAACATCGCCTGGGAAAATCTTGCAAAGGTCACAACCTGTCTCCTGAGCTGCACCTACCTCGGACACGCTACCGCAACCGGGGGTGTAGGGAATGAGACGACGGTTACAGATCTTCGACACTTCGGGGTTGAACAGAGGACCAACCACGAAGCATGCGCCCAACTGGATGTAGAGGGCGGCAGTAGCGGGATCAACCACCGAACCTACACCGAGGGCGAGATCGGGACATTCTGTTGCGGCATACTTGACCACTTCGGCAAATACCTCATGGGCAAAGTCACCGCGATTGGTAAACTCGAAGGCTCTGACACCACCGTCATAACATGCCTTCACTACTTTCTTTGCTACTTCAGCATCCTTGTGATAGAACACAGGCACCATGCCCGTCGCTCCCATCTTGCCAAGAACGGCTATCTTATCAAATTTTGCCATTAAGAACTTTAATTTTTTAATTCTTTAATTTTTTAATTTCCTTCGGATTCATCCGAAGGACCTATCTCTGTACACGTCCTGAGGCATCACCACCGGCGAGAGCCTCAACCTCTTCCTTGCTCACCATATTGAAGTCACCGGGGATGGTGTGCTTCAATGCTGAAGCTGCCACAGCAAACTCGAGGGCTGCACCCTGATTGTCGGGATAAGTGAGAAGACCATGGATAAGACCACCTGAGAAGGAGTCACCACCACCTACACGGTCGATGATAGGCATGATGTCGTAGTGCTTGCTCTGATAGAAGTCCTTACCATTATAAATAAGGGCCTTCCAACCATTGTGGGTAGCGGAGAGCGACTCACGAAGAGTGGAAACGACATACTTAAATCCAAACTCCTTCATCATGCCCTGGAATATGCCGTAGTATCCCTCAGCATCAGTCTTACCGCCTTCAACGTCAGCCTCGGGCTTGAATCCAAGGCAAAGCTGGGCGTCTTCCTCATTACCGATACATACGTCAACATACTTCATAAGTGGCTTCATGATGCTCTGAGCCTTCTCGGATGTCCACAACTTCTTGCGGAAATTGAGATCGACAGACACTGTCACTCCATGACGCTTGGCAGCCTCGCATGCCAAACGGGTGAGCTCGGCAGCCTTGTCGCTGATGGCGGGGGTGATACCACTCCAATGGAACCAGTCGGCACCCTCCATGATAGCATCGAAATCGAAGTCGGAAGCATCAGCCTCAGCTATCGAACTGCCGGCGCGGTCGTAAATAACCTTTGACGGACGCATAGATGCTCCTGTCTCAAGATAATAGATACCTACACGGTTACCACCGCGGGCAATATAATCGGTGTGAACTCCAAACTTGCGCAGGGCGTTGACGGCACACTGGCCAATCTCGTGCTTTGGCAACTTTGATACAAAGTATGCATCATGACCATAATTGGCACAGCTAACTGCCACATTTGCCTCGCCGCCGCCATATACGACGTCGAAATACTCACTCTGCACAAATCTTTTCTGTCCTGGAGAAGACAGACGGAGCATAATCTCTCCTAATGTTACTACTTTTGCCATTTCTTGTTGTTTAAATTAATTGTATTTGTAGATTCATTTTTTTTGTTTGCGCAACAAAATTACTCTAATTTATTGAATTGACAAAGAAAAATGGAGAAAATCTGCATTTTTTTGCATTTTTTTTAGCTGTGCATTAGCACAATTCGATTTTTATTGGTAATTTTGCACAAAATTTCA
>CALZMK010000067.1 GCA_945788545.1 uncultured Prevotella sp. | reverse complement strand
AGGAACCGCAATCAACGCGAAAATTGGCAATATCAATGTTGCGCTTTTCCAAACGGGTAAAGAAACGGCTTAATGTGTCAGATTGATGAAACTTTACGTTAGCATTGCCATCACGGCTCTCAATGCCGACAATCAGACCTCCTATGGTAGCTACACCGGGAAAGTATCCACGTGCTTTCTTATAGGAATACAGTGCATCATATTTCTCAGCCGGAATAAACTCATGGTCAAAATCCAGTGTAACTTCTATGCCTTCTTTCAATTGTCCTGTGGTCATAAGCATGTCAAGCAACAGGTTGTTCATCTTGTCGGCGTCATTATACGCATAGACGATTCCGGCATCACTTGTATATTCCGTGTTTTCACAGGCGAGCGACTTCAATGCTCGACTGATTGTGTCAGAACTTGCAACCCTTGGATTCGGACGCAGCTTCAAATCGCGTCCCAAATATGTGGTAATATCCTCTATATGGTCACCACCACAGAGGTAGATGGAGTTGACATTGCAAAACACCTCACTAAATTGGTAGCCTATTCCCGAGGGGGATCTTAGACCGAGAGATGTGTCTATCAGTTTTGAAAAAAGACGATTAAAAAGGTCTTCTACTTGAAAAATTCCTCCGAAAGCGGTTATGTTTTGATTTTTAATTGCTACTTTTGTTTTCATATCGTGTGGAACCTTGGTTAGGTATTTCGCAGCACTAAGATAAGTGATTCCAACGATATAGTCTAATCCTATGAAATATATTTATTTTCAATGGATTAGACTTTTAAAAAATAAAATTGCTGCGGAATTAAGGTCTAATATTTTTAAGTTTCGCAAGTACAATTATGTGTAGATAAAGGAGATAAATGCCAATAGCTTTTGCGGATGTTATCCATTGTCGAAACTATTGGCCTTTATCTCCCTATAATCTCCGTTTATCGTTTTACTTGCGAAAGTTGAATTAAACATATAACAAGTTTAAGTCTTTTTAAGGGTTGAGTATCTAAATTTTCTTCTTATTTATACCAAAAATTTCAATTTTTCTCTGTACTTTTGCGCCCCGACTACAAGCCTATCAACCCTGTGCCAGACAAAGACATGTTCTTTCATGACATGGGATTGAGGCAGCCCACGCTGAGCTGAAGTATGGCAGAGTCTAACAGGCAATGGCATATCAAGCGGTCATTCTGGGTGGGAGGTAGTCAATACATATTGAAGGCGTTTACTTACGCTATGTTGTAGACCCATAGAAATTCTCGCAAAATTTCAAGTCCAGTCTCAACCATGCAACGGTAGATGTCACGGGTATGATAGTCAACCCCGTGGAGACCTTGTAAGCAAATATTGTATTCTTTCTAGGGTGCAATAGTCATGTTTATACAGGTCTCTTTACGGTAAGTCATTCATATCGGCGTGGGCTTCTAACGTTGTCTGTTCATCTGGATTGGGCAATGCGAGAAGCCTCTGTGGGTGGAACAGACAGCGCGGATGTTCCACGCTTTTTTTATGTCCTTTAACCGATTTCTGTTGAGAATAAGGTTAACCGTCTATACGAGTGTCATGAAACAACATACAATAGATGGTATATGCTTACCCCTTCCTGAAAAAGGAGCTAAAGAGGGTGAAAACAATCCCAGCACCGGGTTTGCCCCCGATGTTCTCCCCGAAGTCAAGATGGCCGTTGTAGCCGAAGACTTACCAAGAGGGGTGTCCACCAAAAATACCTTGTCGGCAACAACAGTAAACCTGATGAAACTGAAAAAAGAAGAACCTCATTGGTATGTACTTAGAGTGACCTACGGTCGCGAGAAAAGAGCCTACGACTATCTGATAGCCAACGGTGTAGAGGCATACCATCCCACCATAGCCACCGTCAAGATCATCGACGGCAGACGTAGAAAGGTCTTAGAATCTCGTCTGCCCAATATTTTCTTTGCCCGAGGCACTGAAGAGGAGATTAAATCATTTGTCTATGACAATGTCAACCTGCCCTTCCTCCGTTTCTACTACCGCTATTATCTTCTTGACAATGCTCGGCAAAAAGAACCGCTTATTGTGCCCGACTATCAGATGGAAAGTCTTAAGATTATCTGTGCGGCAGAAGAAAAAGATGTGCTGATACTTCCCTACAATGTCCAGAAATTCAGCACAGGTCAGAAAGTGCGCATCATTGATGGCGAGTTCAAGAATGTCGAAGGCGGGTGGCACGCTTCCAGAAGCAACAGCGCGTGGGCATCATCATCGAAGGACTGCTCACTGTGGCCACGGCATATATACCCAGCGCTTTTCTGCAAGCCATCGACTGACCATCTTTACCAGGAGGTCTCGCTTTGACCGTGATATTATTAAGTTTGAGTGAAATAAATCCAAATATCACCTGTTGAGGATGTTTGGTAAAAAAATAGTGTATGAGCGTTTCATGGATTGAAAAACAATAGATGAAAAAAAGAGAAATTATATTGAATTGGCGTCATGCCATGCTATGGATAGCGGCAGCATTGCTGTATTCATGCTCCACTCCTAAAGACATTGCCTACTTCCAAAATGCCATGCAGCTCCAGGGCATGGCACTCCAGGCAGAACAAAAGTTCCGTCTGCGCCCCGAAGACAAAATCAGCATTGTGGTGAACAGCAGCAACCCCATGCTCGAACAGCAGTTCACCCTCACTTCGCAGGGCAACAGCAACAACATCCTCGGTGCCGAAACGTTGCCCGCCACAGTCAGCGGCAGCGGGTCGGGAAACTCAATCATCGCCTACACCGTGGACGAACAGGGCACCATCGACTTTCCCGTGCTGGGCAAGATACGCGTAGAGGGCATGACACGCGAGGAGGTGGCAGCCTATATCAAGGAACGCCTCATCGCCCGCGAATTGGTGAGTGAACCCATCGTCACCGTAGAGTATGTCAACATGAGCGTCAATGTGCTTGGCGAAGTGTCCAGTCCCGGCAATGTGCCCATCACCAAAGACCACTTCACCGTCATCGACGCCCTGGCGAAGTCGGGCGACCTGACCATCAACGGCAACCGCCGTGCCGTCATGGTGAGCCGCAACAACAATGGGGTGAACGAGGTGCATCAGATTGACCTTACCGACATGCAGCAGACAATGCTTTCAGACGGCTACTATCTGCAGCAGAACGACCTGGTGTATGTCACCCCCAACGACAAGCGCAAGCGCGACTCCACCAATACAGGCAACATATTCCACACGCCCTATATCTGGATGTCAATCATCTCTATGCTCGCCTCATTAATCGCAATATTCAAATAACAAGATGCCAATGAACAGTAATACATCTTTTAACAAACAGATAGAAGAGTTCCTGTCGTTGCAGGAATTTTGGATATTATGCCGCAGCCATTCCAGCTGGTTTGGCCTCTCCCTCGCCATGTTTCTGCTGGTGGCCATCTATTACCTGTCCATCACGCCCGATGTTTACACCTGTGAGGCTTCAGTACTGGTAAAAGAGGAGACCACCCAAGGCACCGTGACCCAGAGCTCAAACGGCAACAACTTCAACAACATGGCGCTGATACATCAGCAGACCAATGTGCCCAACGTGCTCCGCCAATACAAATCGCTTGCCCTGCTCACCGATGTGGCCTACCGCCTCGATACCATCAGGACAAAGAGCGAGGCCAAAAGGGTGGCACAGGCCCTACAAAGTGGACTAACCACGACACTCGACGACGAGAAGTCAACCATCATCAACCTGAAATACGCCGACACCTCACCCGAGCGTGCAGAGCGGGTGCTCAACACCATCATAGAGGTCTATAACGAACGGTGGATCAACGAGAAAAAACAGATGGCAAGAAACACGGCAAGTTTCATCGATGAGCGTCTCGTGGTGATAGAGAAATCGCTCAACCAGGTGGATGACAGCATCTCCACCTTCAAGACACGCCACCATATCACCAACCTCGAACAGGCCAGCAACCTCTACCTTCAGCAGCAGAACGCGTCGGAGACAGAGATACTTCAGCTCACCAACCAGCTGTCCATGGCACAATACATCCTTGATGTGCTGAAAGACAACAAGTCGCGCTACAAGCTGCTGCCGGCACACACAGGTTTGACCAGCAGCGGGGCAGGCCAGCAGATAGCCCAATACAACACCTTGCTGCTGAAACTGAAGAACAATCTTGAAGGCACATCCACCCAGAACCCCATCATCATGCGCCAGGAGGAAGAATTGGGAGAGATACGCCAGAACATCATCGCCACCATTTCCAACTACATCAAGACCATTCAGATACAGATAGGCTCGATGCAGGGCTACAATGCCGATGTAAAGGAGAAGGTGACATCCAACCCCGACCATGCCAAGAAACTGCTGTCGGTGGAGCGCAACCAGAAGGTGATGGAGAGTCTCTACCTCTACCTGCTACAGAAGAAAGAGGAGAACGAAATCAGCATGACCTATACCCCGGCACCCACGCAGGTGGTTGACATGCCCCACGGCAGCCCGTTTCCCACCTACCCCAACAAGAAGAGCGTACTACTTGCTGCCATACTCATGGGTTTGCTCTTGCCCGCAGTCATCATCTTTGTCAGGGAAAGCCTCAACACCACGGTGCGCGGCAAACTCGACATCGAAAGCCGCACCCAGATACCTGTTGTCGGCGAGGTGCCCTTGATTGACAACGGCAAGAAGCGTGTGGAGTTGAACGGCATCCATTTCAAGAAAAATAAAAGGAGCAGGTGTATGCTTCCACCCCTGTTGGTACAGCCAGACAGTCAGAATGCCATCAACGAAGCATTCCGCATATTGCGCTCCAACTTAGAGTTCATTTCCGACACGCCCAAGCACAAGAATGTGTATCTTGTCACCTCAATGTATGCCGGTTCGGGCAAGTCGTTCATCACCATGAACCTGGCTTTGGCATTGGCCATCAAAGGGCGCAGGGTATTAGTCATCGACGGCGATATGCGCCGTGCCACCGCCACACACACCTTCGGCAACAGAGAGGTTGGTCTGGCTGACTATCTCGGAGAGAAGGTAGAGCATGTAGAGGAGGTCATCTACCAGCACGACGAACACCCCTCGCTGTATATCCTTCCTGTGGGCACCACCCCTCCCAACCCCACCGAACTGCTGTCAAGCCCGCGTATGCCCCTGCTGCTTGAACAGGTGCGCCCACAGTTCGATTTCATCCTCATCGACTGTCCGATGACAGAATCGTTGGCCGATGCCAGCATCATCGAGCACCATGTCGACCGCACACTGTATGTGGTCAGGGCAGGTCTGTTCCAGTGTCGATCGGTGTATCAGCTCGATGCCCAAGTACAGAACGGGAAATACAAGAATCTCTCCATTGTGCTCAACGCCATCAAGCCGGTGAGCCAATACGGTTACAAATACGGCTATTATTACAACTACAAATATTGACAAGGCGTGTAATCAACAACTAAAGTCTTTATGTGATGAAACAACATTATTTCTTCATATTCAGTTGCATCTGCATGATGCTGGCCACATCCAGCCTCAACATGCGTGCCGATGATGCCCTGTCGGGAACCTTCCATAGAGGCATTGACAATCTCAACTTCCGGTTGTATGCAGGGATCAACAAGTCGGCCAACGAAAATCTGCCCATGTCTGAATTTTCATCCTATCCATGGTCCGGCGGCGTGTTCTTCGGCATGGGCCAAGAGTTCAATGCCCTTTGGGGATGGCGCACCACCTTGAGATACAACTATAACAAGAGCTGCAACGTGCAGCAATGTGAAAACCCCGACACCTGGGGCTGGCAGAGCCTTGGCCTGTTTGCCGATGCCACCTTCGACATTACCGATGCGCTGATAAGCCCCAAACGCCGTGGAGCCAGACTGAATGTCAAGGCATTTGCCGGTGTGGGAGCATCCTACGCCTTCGGCTATCCCAAAGACATTCCCCTCTCCTATTCGGCTTCCTATTCAACAGAGAGCAAGGTGGTGCCTGCAGCAAGGGCAGGCTTCGACATCACCTATCGGCTCAACGACAAATGGAAACTGGGCATGGAACTGAGCCACACCATTTTTGCCGACCGCTTTAATGGTGTGAAGACAGGCTCGCCTTTGGACATGCGTTCCAACATGAAGATAGGTGTCACCTATGTTCTGGGCAAAAAGGCCCCAAAGCCAGAGGGAACAGCCAACAACATCATTTACGACACTCGTCTGCACGCTGTACCCACCCTACCATTCAGAATTCCCAACAGCGAAGAAACCAAGCTGCGTATTGTAGAGGGAAGGGCATTCCTCGATTTCCCCATCAACGAAACCTTCATCGATTCCACATACCGCCGCAACCCCGAGGAACTGCAACGGCTGCGCAAGACAATAGAGCATGCGCTCTTCGACAAGTCTATCCGCGTGCAACGTGTCACTTTCCACGGCTATGCCTCTCCAGAGAGTGCTTACAGCAACAACACCCGTTTAGCCAAGGGGCGCACCCAGTCGCTCAAACAGTATGTCTGCAAACGATACGGCATCCTGGAGTCAGTAGTAGAGACTACCTATACGCCTGAAGACTGGGTCAACCTGCGCACCTTTATCGACACCCGTGGCGAGAGCCGCCGCACCAAGGACAACATTTGGTATGAACATCAGTCAATAGTGGAGACACCCGAAATGCCACAATATGTGCTCAATCACCGTGACGAACTGCTGCGGGTGATTGACCTCAACATGGACCTCGACGAGAAGGAGCAGTTGCTCAAGCAGGTGGGTGGTGGCAAACCTTACCGCTGGTTGCTGCAATATGTCTATCCCGGTCTGCGCCACACCGACTATACTATAGAATATGAGGTCAAGCACTATCCCGTAAAGGAAGCGCGCCGCCTGATATACACCCATCCCGAGGCATTGAGCCTTGAAGAGATGTACAGCGTGGCCCGAAGCTACGACGAGGGCACCGACGGATGGCTGGATGCGCTGCTGATAGCTGCCCGCCAATATACCGACGATGCCACAGCCAATCTCAATGCGGCATGTGGCTGTGTGAAGATGCGCCGCCTCACCGATGCCAAGAATTATCTCAAGAAGGCAGGCAACCTGCCCGAGGCTGCCTATTTGGCAGATATCATCCGTGCCATGGAGGGCAAGGTGAAGTGGAAAATGGAAAATGACAAAGTAATCATAACCGAAAACAGATGAAGACGATGGACATAATCAAAGGAAGTATTGCCCTGGATGTCACTGTTCTGACCCTCGTGGGCTGTAGCAACGACAAGGACATTTCGGCAGTGGAACACACCCAAAACGCCTTTGAAGAACTGCTGGGTGGAGACTACAATACGATGCAATGGTGGCAAACTGCCGTGAAACTGAAGGTGGAGGCCAAGGCCGATGAG
>CALZMK010000066.1 GCA_945788545.1 uncultured Prevotella sp. | reverse complement strand
GCGTATCATCACGATGCACTCTCTTTTAAAATTAAACTATAAAAAGTTAGTTTATAATTATTTACCACCATTAATCCAAGTCTTCTTGGAGTAGATGTATGTTCCGTCGCCGTATGCCTCCTTAACATAAGGATTGCTGATGACAGAGCTATTGCCATAAGGCAAGCAGTACGGCCAACGGTTGATACCGCTCTGAACATTGTTGGGGTTGGTGAGATTAATATACTTCTCGCCCACGGCGGATGTCGTTATAGGTCTCTACCTGCTCGTCAACACATTGTGCGAGATACTTCTGCTCAAATACAGCCTTAAGGTCGGGAGTGCCAAGTGACTCTGCAAAAGCCTCACCGCCGCCATCCTCGTCAAACCACGAGTATATCTCATCAACAGATGCAGCAACAGCTGTCTTGAATGCATCTGTAGTATCCTCACCACTGCGCAGCTGACATTCTGCCAAGATGAAATAGAGTTCAGACACGCTGAAGAGATGGATGGGCTGTGAACCAAGATTATACCATGCAGGGTAATCTTCGCAAGCAGAGATCTTTGCGCCCTCGGCATCACCTGGTTCGAATACAGCACCCACTCCATAAAGGAAAAGGCGTGGGTCGCCTGTTGGTTCCATCAGTTTGGCCACTGTAGCCGAGCTACCTGTGTAATAACGACTCCATACGTAAGCACTCCATGGGTTGTCACATGTCACGCCGTTAAACTCAGTGATTTCACATCCGGCGAATCCCAACTCCACAGCTTTCTCGGCAGCCTCCTTGGCCTTTGCCACTGCAGAGGCATCAACAGCCGACTGGTGCAAGAGATAGCGTGCCTTTACAGCATAGGCAGTAGCAAGCCACTTCGATGCATCACCCTTGAACACAATATCTTGCTCTCCCGCATTATTCATATTGGATGCTGCAGCTTCGGTAAGGTTGGCAATAGCAGCATCAATAGTTGTCATCAGTCCTGCATAAACGTCTTTCTGAGAGTCAATTTTTGGCTGTAGCACTTCCTGTCCTTTAACAGCCTCGCTATAAGGAATATCTCCGTGCATGTCGGTAAGAATACCGAAATTGATTACCTCAAGCACCTGGGCAATACCCTGGATATCTTTCTCACCCTTTGACACACCATCGGTAGTCTTTGAGATTATTTGACGGATATTCATAAGGTTACCGTATGTGCCATTCCATTCATTATTAAATGTTGTGGATGCAGCCCACTCCTGAGAGTTGCGCAACTCTGCCTTCATTAATTGGTTGTTACCAGAACCGAACTCCTGCTCGGTGAGCGATGATACATACCATGCATAGGCTCCCGAAACAGTTGTGAAGCCTGTACTCATTATTGCATCAGTCAACTGGAACTTTGCGCTCACTATTTCTGGTGATGGATGCTCATTATCCTTGTTGATTGTGTCCATTGTGTCTTCCGAGCAAGCACTGAATCCGAGTACTGCTGCCGACAACATTGTATATATGTATTTTTTCATATTTCAAGAATTTTTATTGTCTTTGATATTAGAACTTGATAGTAAGACCACCACCGAAACTTGATGTGCTTGGCACAGAGAAGCGTTCGAAGTAACCGGTCATGTTGTTGTTACCCTGCGATGACTCAGGATCGAAGTTGGGCAACTTCGACCAAATGAGGATGTTGCGGGCAAAACCGAATACGGTAATGTCGAAGATACCAATCTTAGGCAACAGATACTTGAGTGTCACGTCGCGCAATTTCAGATAACTCATGTCATATACACCAGCCTCTGTCACATCATAGTATGACATCCAGTAATCCTGCTTGCTCACCTCTACTGTATTCTTCTGTCCTGTAGCCTCGTCAATACCCTCAGCCACCATTGTTCCTTCATGGTAGGGCAGTGACTCCTTGGTAGCACCGAAATAGTTCATTGTGAGGTTTGTACCGTGATACATTTTTCCGCCCTTGTTCCAGCTCCAAGTGGTTTCAACTGAGAGACGCTTGTAACGACCGCCGAGGTTGAAGCCCATCACGAAGTCAGGTGAGCAGTTGCCAAGGTCCTTACTGTCGGTAGTTGCCTGGGGCAGACCATTGAGCAGAAGGAGGTTGCCGTTCTCGTCGCGCTTGAATCCGTTACCATAGATGTTAGGATATGTACATCCGGCCTGGGCACGAATCTGTGGCTCTACGAATCCACCAAGCATAATTGACTCAACACCAGGGGCAAGTTCAACGACCTTGTTGTTAATCTTGGTGAAGTTAACACCGAGGTTCAAGTCATAGTCCTTTGCCTGAAGAATTGCTGCATTGAGGGCAATCTCATGTGAGTAGGTACGCATCTTTCCTGCATTGGTCATCATATACTGATAACCAGTCGTTCCGTCAACAGGAACCGAGAAAATCTGATCCTTCACACTCTGATAGCTGAAGGTGTATTCCAACTTTACACGGCTACCGAAGAAATGCAAGTCAGTACCAACCTCCCAGTTAGTGGTGTTCTGTGGCTTAAGTCCCTGATCATATATCTGATAATAAGGTACGAACGAGGAAATTCCACTTGGCAGAGGATATGACACCGGTGTATAGGCATACATACCGCTTCCATAAGGAGTAGTATAATAGAAATTATTGTAATATGTACCGGCCTGACCTACCTGAGCAAATGAAGCACGCAGTTTTCCGTAGTTAAGCACCTTATTGTCCTTGAGGGCTGCAAGCTTTGTGAACTCCCATCCCAAAGATACCGAAGGATAGAAGAAGCTACGGCTGTTACGGGGCATGGTTGACACATAGTCATTACGTCCGGTTACAGTGAGATACAACTGGTCGTTCCAAGAAGCAGATATGCTTCCGAAGAATCCCACGGTACGCTCTCTGCGTGTGTATTCGGATGAATAGTAGTTGGTGGCGTTTGACATAGTCGGGAAACCATAATAGTTGAAGTTGCTTCCATAGTATGACCACACGCGGATATTCTCATCGTTAAACTCATTACCGAGCACAACATTAAGTCCCCACTCGTTGTCTGAGCCAAATTTTGCGTCAAAATTAATAGTAAAGAGGTTGTTGAACATATTGTGCTGTGAACCGTAGTTGTTGATTTCGCCCTTGGTATTGGCAGCAGAGCCAACTTCGGCTATGTCGGCATAGTCGGATGTCCATACGTCAAGTCCTGCCTGCTCGCGAATCTTCAGAGAGTAATTTTCGCCAAGGCCGAGATTAGGAGTAAACTCTATATATCCATTTCCGAACACACGGTTGGTGTGCTGGCGATATTCATCGTTGTCAGCCCACCAGTAGGGGTTGTTGAATGATGTTGAACGGAAAAGCACTTGCTGTGAAGGATCTCCAGGAACACTATACGGAGTGCCCTTGAGGTTATACTCTGCCGGACAAGAGTAAATCACGTTCATAATACCAGAGTTGGCACCAGGAGCCGAAGTAATCTTTGTAGAAGAGTAGTTGGCTGAGAATCCCGTCTTCCACTGCTTGTTGATAGTCCAGTCAACAAAACCTCTGGCACCCCAGCGGTTCATACCTGTTGAAGGGATGATACCATTCTGATGAGAATTATTGATACCAAACGAATAGTTGAGGTCGCCAACAGCTTGTGAAATATTAAAGTTTGTGTTCTCTGTAAAACCAGTACCGAGGAAATCTCCCACGTTATCAAATGTCTGTGGAGTTGTCCATCCGTCGAGTCCTGCAGAGGCGTACTTGGGATTATAATACATTCCCTCGTGCTTGCCAAACTGCTGAGTATATTTGTTGTCGGTATTGCCACCATATGTGGGGTCATTTGCAAGATTGCTTATCTTCGGTCCCCATGACATAGAAGATGTTGGACTATAAGCATCTACGCTATTACCCTGAGCATATTCAGTCTGATGCTTGAACTTACGCGAAACACGCTCAGCGCTAAGGTTGGTGCTTATCGTAACATGAGGACGATTAAGACCATTCTTTGCTCCACGCTTTGTGGTAATGATAATCACACCATTAGAGGCACGGATACCATAAAGAGCAGAAGCAGCCTGACCCTTAAGCACGTTGATGCTCTCAATATCCTCTGGATTGATATCAATACTACGGTCGGCATAGTTGGCACCTGTAACAGAAGAACCGGTATCGAAGTCGGCTGTAGTGGTAATAGGCATACCATCAACAACATAAAGAGGCTGGTTGTTTCCGTCGAATGAACGTGCACCACGTATTACAATCTGAGCAGAAGCACCAGGCTGACCAGAAGACTGACGGATGTCAACACCAGTCAACTTTCCCTGTATGGCACTTGCCAAAGAAGTCGTACCACTCTTATTCAGGTCGTCCGACTTGAGGTCTTGCGCAGCATAACCAAGAGCCTTGCGGTCGCGCTTGATACCGAGTGCAGTAACAACTACATCATCGAGCATCTGACCATCAGAAACAAGTTCTACTGTCATTTTCTCCTTTGCGGCAAGTACTTTAGTTGTCATACCAACATATGAAAACTTCAAGTTTTTCTTACCTTGTGGCAATGTAATCCTGAATTCTCCGTTAGCATCGGTAACGGTTCCGAGGTTTGTGCCGTCAATCTTTACTGTTGCTCCGACAACTGGCTCTCCATCATCTGAAGAGACGACCTTACCGGAGACTCGTGTTTGTGCTATTGCCCCCCCCCACTACGAGGAAAAGGCAAGCCAAAAGCAATTTGATTCTTTTTTCCATAAGTTTTCTCTCTCTAATTTTATAATATTACCAAAAATCGCTGCAAAATTATTAAAAATATCTTAAACACGAACTATTCGCCAACAAATTATTTCAGCAAATATCAATTAATTGACATATATCATTGATTTACATCAAAAAACTTACGTTTCGTAACTATTTCCCGCCTAATAATATCTTTTTCCTCTTAATTGCCTATATATAATAAAAAAAGGTGCAGCCTCGGCAATTGGGGCTGCACCTAATTTTTTATATTGAACAAGAATTGCGCTTAGTTGTTCATTTCCTTATCACCAGTGGAATAAGCGCCATTATAATCTGACTCATACTGAGGTACGGTCCACACCCAACTTGCACTTGCAGAAGGTTCGATAGTGATCGCGATTGCTGCATGGGCATTTCCGCCCTGCGCCAGTGTCTTGCGTTCAATTTTGCGTCCCCAGCGCTTGAAATCACTATAACCGAATCCCTCACCCCATAGTTCAAGTGTGCGATAGTTCATAATCTCAGTCCAAAGTTCATCTCCAGTCTTATCGCAAGAATAATCCGGATTTCTGCCAGATGTCTTGTTCAGCTCAACAAGGGCAGCCTGGGCATCATTGGCATTACCGAGGAAGTAATTGGCTTCAGCCTCAATGAGTACCATTTCGGATGAACGTATAAACGGCAGATAACCTACTCCGGGAGTGTCGAAGACATAGAACTTCAACTGTCCGCCAAGATAAAAATAACCAGCCTGATAAGGTGCGTCCATACTGCTCGCTCCAGAGTTGGCATAGAAGTTTGCAATATATGAATAAACAGCGTCCCACATATCATCACCCTGAACAAAAGCGTATGACTGATCGACATTTTCTGGGTCGTGGATATCGAATTCAGGGAATTTGTCATCGGTCAAAAACATTGCCTTACGGGCATCATTGTCGGGAATTTGGTCGTAGAGTTCCTTATTGAGAGCACCAGCACCACAGGCTGTGTTGTTGGCATAATAGCCGTTGCAGGAATATTGCGTACCATAGCTCCAATACCAAAGGTTCTCTGTAGCATCACCATAACTACCGAAAATCCATTCAGATGTTGGTTTACAAAAACCAGAATGCAACTCCGCATTACTCATGAGAGGATACCCCTCACGAGCCAACTTGGCTTGGGTCAATGCAGTCTGGTAGTCCTCGCGTGTCAATGCTGCACGTGCATATACGGCATGAGCCACGTTAACGTTAGCTATCCATATTTCCTTACTACTGCGGTCAAAGTCACTGGAATTGAACAAAGCGATAGCATCTTCGCAGTCCTTGTAAATCTGCTGATAAACCTCAGACATCTTCGAAGGAGCCAAGTCGCCAGTTGATTCGTCAAGACGCAAGGGGAAAGCTTCTGTAGCACCATTGTTCGACTCTTTCCACCTTGGACAGTAGTAATGCAAGAGCTTTTCATATGCATAAGCTCTGAAAGTCAAGGCAGATGCCTTATCAAAAGCCTTTTCGTTTTCAGGACCTGTTGCATTGTCTATGTTGGCAATAATTGAGTTTGCCTGTCCAATAATTGTATAGTAGTAATACCATGGATAAGCAGTATAAGACGTGTTGTTACGTGTATTATACTGAATGTTCATTATTGGACCCCAACCAGCCGCATAATAGTTGTAAAGATAATCCTGACTGGGATAGTTTTCATAAATAGATATTATACGATCCTCACTGGCGCAACCCAGTGACCATGCATACTGCTGTGTTGACATTGTCTTTGCAATACCATTGAGAGCCTTATAGGCATTGGTCGTTGTGCCAACAGCTTGACCAGTGGATATTGATTCTGTCGGAGAAGTCTCCAGATAGTCGCTGCTGCAAGAAGATAGGGAGGCAATTGTGGTTGCCACCAATCCAATAAACAATATTTTTTTATTCTTCATAATTATACTCACTTTGAATTAGAATTTAGAAATTGAGGGTCATGCCAAAGTTAAACACTCTTGAAGTAACATAAGTGTCATCCGAGCCTCCGAGGAAGCTATACTGAGGATTCATACCCTTTCTTGCTGTGATAGTAAAGAGGTTCTCAACACCTGCATTAAGTGTGATGCCATTGATTCCCACATTCCATGCGTTCAATATTGACTTCGGAAGTGAATAAGAAAGGCTGATATTCTTACATACGAGGTATGAAGCATTAGTGAGCCAACGGTCGGATGTGGCATTGTTCTTGCTGCTGCGGTCGTAGTTCATTGCTGGAATACCATTAGGGTCAATACGGTTTGCCGAGGTCTCGGTCATACCTTCTGGTACACCGTTCCATGCCTTGAGAGCATCTTTATGTATAGCCGAGCCACTTGACATGGCATTGGTTGACATAAGCGACTGATAAGAACCATCATAAGTCTTTCCACCCAAGCTATATGTAAAGAGGAAACTTGCCGACAATCCGTTCCATGACAGATTTGTATGGAATGACCCATAAACAGTAGGTAGTGCAGTGTCGTGGAAGTCACGCAAACCATAGGCCGTGTCGTTGGTATATTTCACTCCATTGATTTCCACAAGTTCTCCTGCAGCTGCGGCTGTCTCTTCCATTTCGGGGTCAAGAGTGTAAAGTGAATTACCTGTCATCTGATCTACTCCGACGAAGTGGTATGTGTAGAAATCATACAACGAACGTCCTTCGGTATAATTGTGCAGACCGGAGAGAATATTGTTTCCGTCAGGAAGCTTGATAATCTTGTTGCTCAGGAATGTAGCGTCAATTCCGACATTCCAAC
>CALZMK010000065.1 GCA_945788545.1 uncultured Prevotella sp. | reverse complement strand
TAATTTCTTCATTCTTTGCTAACGTCTAAATTCGGCTGCAAAGGTACTGCTTTTATCTGGAATATTGCTATTCACATATAAATTGAATATGTTCAAAAAGTCGGTTTTATTTGAATACGACTTATTGTTTAGGCACGGAAAACACGGATTACACTGTTTTAATTACATAAGAAGCACCCCTAATATGGGATTTTCAGTGTTAATCCGTGTTTTCCGCGCCTAAAATTATACTTAATCAGAGCAGAGCTGCGATGGCAGCATCCACGTCCTTTATCTGTGCAGAGCGGTTGACGAGAGTGTTGCTCTTGTCGATGAGGAAGAAGTCGGGAACAGCCTGCACATTGTATAGGTTGACATACTGCGAGGCGGTACCATTGCCATCCCTCACGCTTATCCATGGCAATGCTGCAGTCTGCTGCTTCCAGAAATGCTCATCTGGATCGAGCGACACCTGATAAATCTCCAGTCCTTGCGCATGATACTTATTATATAACTCGCGCAACATGAGAATACGCTTGGGCGAGTCCTCAAGGGCAAAAAGATGGAAATCAAGGAGCACCACCTTTCCCTTGAGTTCGGTAAGTGAGCGCTGATTACCCTTGTTATCAACAAGTTTGATGTCTATAATTCCCGACTCCGAGACCTTGCTGGCATCAATCTGCATAGACTTCTGGTCGGCCGCCACAATACGGGCGGTCTTCATTCCCTCGATGGCGATGTTATGAAGGTTCTGTCCACGCAGAGCACCTGGATAGAATGAATCCCAACTTGTAGCCACAGCGGCAAACACCTTTATGTCTTCGCGATTATTGCGGGGGTTGAATATCAGATAAGGACCAATAGCCTGGAAGAGAGCGAAATACGAGGACGCAGCCTTTGGCTCCTTGAAGATATAATTTGCCTTGACGTCATTCTTGTAGGCATCAATCATCTTGGTAATACTGTCGGCAATAACATCGCTACCAAGAGAAGTTTTCTTCTCCAGGTTAATGACAGTATTCTGCAAAGCAATCTGCTTGAGCGCAAGGGTACGAATCTTAGAGCACTCCTCCGAACCACTCACCTCATAATTGGCTGCCATTTCAGGCATCTTCGCCTTCACCGAAACAGTCTCGGTAGAGTCGATGGAGATATTAATAATCTGTCCAGCTATACGCAGGCGATAGAACTCGGGAGCCTCGGGACATTTGTCACTAAAGTCAAACTGTCCGTCAGCATCAAGTTTCACTGAATCCACTACCACAGGTCCCTCAAGACTGATATTCTCGAAATAGAGCAGAGAGTCCTTCGCATTCTCAATGCTACCTTCCACGTGGAACTTTTTCTCACTACATGCCACAAAGGCGAACGCAGCCATCACCAAGGCGGCTGCCGAAAACATTTTCTTCATATAATTTTTCAATCTTTCAATTTTTCAATTTCGGCTGCAAAGTTAGTGCAAGTTAGCCGAAATACAAAATAAAATCATAAAAAAATGAAAATATCAGCAGATATTTGGCAATTTTCTCGTTCATTTGTATAATTATGAGTAACTTTGCCCGATTTTTGATGTAAACAAACAAAATTTTAGATGAACGTAATTACGAAAACAGTATCGTTGCCTGATGGAAGAACCATCAGCATCGAGACCGGGAAAGTGGCAAAACAGTGCGACGGTTCATGTATGCTCCGTATGGGCAACACCGTTCTTTTGGCCACCGTTTGTGCCGCAAAAGATGCAGTTCCCGGAACAGATTTCATGCCTCTGCAGGTTGACTACAGAGAGCAGTATGCAGCAGCAGGCCGCTTCCCCGGCGGTTTCACCAAGCGCGAAGGCAAGGCCAGCGACAACGAGATTCTGACATCTCGCCTTGTTGACCGTGTTCTGCGCCCGTTGTTCCCCTCCAACTACCATGCGGAGGTGTTTGTAAATGTAATGCTTTTCTCTGCCGATGGTGTTGACCAGCCCGACGCACTTGCCGGATTTGCAGCATCAACAGCATTGGCTTGCTCCGACATTCCCTTTGAATGTCCAATCAGTGAAGTCCGCGTAGCCCGTGTCAACGGAGAATACGTTATCAACCCCACTTTCGACCAGATGAAGGATGCCGACATGGACATCATGGTGGGCGCATCAGCCGACAACATCATGATGGTGGAAGGCGAGATGAAGGAAGTGAGCGAGCAGGACATGATTGGAGCCTTGAAGGCCGCCATGGATGCTATCAAGCCCATGTGCGAGATGCAGGTAGAGCTCTCTAAGGAACTTGGCAAGGATGTCAAGCGCGAGTACGACCACGAGGTCAACGACGAGGAGCTCCGTGAGCAGATGAACAAGGAACTCTATCAGAAGGCATACGACGTGACCAAGCAGGCTCTTGAGAAGCAGGCTCGTCAGGAGGCTTTCGACAATATCCTCACTGAATTCAAGGAGGCATACAATGCAGCCCATGCAGATCTCACAGAGGATGAGCTTGAGGAGAAGGCAGCCATGATGGATCGCTATTATCACGATGTCATGCGCGATGCCATGCGTCGTTGTATCCTCGACGAGGGCATTCGTCTTGACGGTCGTAAGACTGATGAGATTCGTCCTATCTGGTGCGAGGTTAGTCCTCTGCCAATGCCTCACGGAAGTTCTATCTTCACCCGTGGCGAGACACAGTCTCTCACCACTTGTACCCTCGGTACCAAGCTCGACGAGAAGATGGTTGACGATGTACTCGACAAGAGTTACATGCGCTTCCTCCTCCACTATAACTTCCCCCCGTTCTGTACAGGTGAGGCCAAGGCTCAGCGTGGTGTAGGCCGTCGCGAGATTGGTCACGGTCACTTGGCATGGCGCGGTCTGAAGGGTCAGATTCCTGAGGACTTCCCCTACACAGTACGTCTCGTAAGCCAGATTCTCGAGTCAAACGGTTCGTCATCTATGGCTACCGTATGTGCCGGAACTCTCGCCCTTATGGATGCCGGTGTTCCTATGAAGAAGCCTGTGAGCGGTATTGCCATGGGACTTATCAAGAATCCTGGTGAGGAGAAGTATGCAGTACTTAGCGATATCCTTGGCGACGAGGACCACCTGGGAGATATGGACTTCAAGACCACCGGTACACGCGACGGTCTGACAGCTACCCAGATGGATATCAAGTGCGACGGTCTGTCATTCGAGATTCTCGAGAAGGCTCTTATGCAGGCAAAGGCTGGTCGCGAGCACATTCTCAACTGCATCACCGACACTATTGCCGAGCCTCGTGCCGAGATGAAGCCTCAGGTTCCACGTATCGTACAGATCGAGATACCTAAGGAGTTCATCGGTGCCGTTATCGGTCCGGGTGGAAAGATTATCCAGCAGATGCAGGAGGACACTGGTGCCACCATCACCATCGACGAGATTGACGGTGTGGGCAAGGTACAGGTGAGCGCTCCCAACAAGGAGAGCATCGATGCAGCCCTTGGCAAGATCAAGGCTATCGTAGCAATCCCCGAGGTAGGTGAGGTATATGACGGAACAGTACGTTCAATCATGCCTTACGGATGCTTCGTTGAGATTCTCCCTGGCAAGGACGGTCTGCTCCACATCAGCGAGATTGACTGGAAGCGTCTTGAGACTGTAGAAGAAGCCGGAATTAAGGAAGGCGACAAGATAAAGGTGAAGTTGCTTGAGATTGACCCGAAGACTGGCAAGTACAAGCTCTCTCATCGCGTACTTATCGAGAAGCCTGCCGACTATCAGGAGCGTCCCGAGCGTCGTCCACGTGGCGAGCGTCCCGAGCGCGGTGAGCGTCGTCCACGTCCCGAAAGAGGCGAGCGTCGTCCACGTCCTGAGCGTGGCGAGCGTCGTCCTCGTCCAGAGCAGGAGGAAATCCACGAGCCACATGAGCCGAAGGACTTCAACGACTCGCTCGACAAGATGGATTTTTGATTGAGTTGACAAGTTAACAAGTTGACGAGTTAATTCATAATAATATATCCCGCAACAATCATAACGATCGTTGCGGGATTATTATTTGTCATAGAATTCATTCATATGACAAGTCAAATATATGAACATTGTTTAATTGGTCTTGTATTATCACTTTGCAAAGTTAAGCATTTCTATTTAATTATCATAATTGTTTCTTGAAAAAAAACTCCTTTATTGAAAGAAATATCTCCATTGACTTATTTTTGCTTTATTGACCAGAATATTTGCTTTCTTGACTAATAATTACATAAAAAGAATCCCCACATTCTCGATAAATGTGGGGATTCTTTTTGTTGGTTTTGAAATGAATTATCTTAGAGTGTTGCCACTACTTCGTGCTTACCTGGAGCATAAGGAATCACGTCACCAGCCACTGGTTTACCATCTATGGTAAGTGATGACAGACCAGTCTGCTTGCCATCAGGATTCTTCACGGTGATAACATATTCCGCATCGCGGAAACGACGGTTGACAGTGTATTCCTTGGCAGTGGAGGGGAGACAAGGACGAATAGCAAGTCCGTCATAGTCGGGTTGGATACCGAGTATATACTGGCTTACAGTGAGCCACATCCAAGCGGCAGTACCAGTGAGCCATGAGTTCTTACCCTCACCCGGTTTGTAGGCATCTTTACCAGCCACCATCTGACAGTTGACGTAAGGCTCCACCTTGTGAAGAGTCTGATGGTTTTCCTCGACGTACGAAGGCAGGATCTTGGTGTAATGTTCCCAGGCCTCATTGCCACGTCCTGCAACAGTCATACCGATGATTACCCATGGGTTGTTGTGGCAGAAAATACCGGCATTCTCCTTATATCCCTCAGGATAAGATGAAATCTCGCCCATCTCTACATGATAAACGGTATAAGCGGGATTATTTAGAACAATACCATGCTCACAATCCATCATCTTCTCCACCGAGTCGATAGCCTTGTCCACCATACCCTTGTCGAGTCCGATGCCAGCCATTGTGCACCATCCCTGACTCTCGATGAATATCTTACCTTCCTCGTTCTCATTAGAACCAATCTTGTTGCCATAGAAGTCGTAGGCACGCAGATACCATTCGCCATCCCAACCATGCTTCTGCACAGCCTCATCCATACTGTTGACAGCCTTCTCCATTGCATCGGCCTCAGCATTAAAGTCGGCAATACCATATTTAACAGCATTCTCACCACGGGCTGCAAGAGTGCGGCAAAGCTTGACATATTCCTTACCGGTAACGACGAAGAGTCCGGCAATCATGAGCGACTCAGCCTTCGAACCTTCGCTATTATTCTCTGTAGTCTGGAAGCTCTCATTGGGATCCCACGAGAAGCAGTTGAGGTTGAGACAGTCGTTCCAGTCGGCACGACCGATGAGCGGAAGTGCATGCGGACCAAGATTATTGGTGACATGCTCCATTGAAATCTTGAGATGTTCGAAGAGAGTCTTTTCACTTCCAGGTTGGTTGTCGAAAGGCACTGGTTCGGTAAGTATCGAGAAATCACCGGTCTCCTTGAGATAAGCGGCAGTACCGAAGATGAGCCAGCAGGGGTCGTCGTTGAATCCACCGCCAATGTCGTTGTTTCCACGCTTGGTGAGAGGCTGATACTGATGATAGCAACCACCGTCGGGGAACTGTGTTGATGCGATGTCGATGATGCGCTGACGGGCACGACTGGGCACGAGGTGCACAAAACCGACGAGGTCCTGATTAGAGTCGCGGAATCCCATACCACGTCCCACTCCACTCTCGAAGAACGAAGCCGAGCGTGAGAAGTTGAATGTCACCATACACTGGTATTGGTTCCAGATATTCACCATACGGTCGAGCTTGTCGTTTCCGCTCTTCACACTATATATACTGAGCAGTCGGTTCCAATAGTCATTCAGTTGGGCGAAAGCTGTATCAGCCTTTGCTGTCGTGTTGAAAGCCTCGATAAGGGCGTGAGCCTTGGTCTTGTTGATTACCTGCTTTGACTCAAATTTATCTTCCTGCTCATTCTCGATATATCCCAGGAGGAAGACAAAGTCCTTGCTTTCGCCCGGGGCAAGAGTAACCTCGATATACTGAGATGCGATGGGGCTCCATCCATGAGCATGACTGTTGCGAGGCTTGCCCTCGACCACAGCATCAGGAGCCGACTTTTCGCTATACAGTCCTACAAAAGTCTCGCGATCAGTATCGAATCCCTGTATAGGAGCATTTACTGTGTAGAAAGCATAATGATTGCGACGCTCGCGATATTCCGTCTTGTGATAAATGGTAGAGCCTTCAATCTCAACCTCACCAGTAGAGAAGTTACGCTGGAAGTTCTCCATATCCGTGGCAGCATTCCATAGGCACCACTCAGTGAAAGAGAAGAGTTTCAGACTCTTTGTCTCGCCAGTAGTGTTACGCAATGTGAGTTTCTGCACCTCAGCCCAAGTCTTCAAGGGGACAAAGAAAAGAGCCGAAGCCTCAACACCATTCTTCACTCCCGTGATGCGGGTATATCCCATACCATGGCGGCACTCATAGGAGTCCAGCGGAGTGCGACACGGTTTCCATCCCGGACTCCATATCGTCTCGCCATCCTTGATATAGAAATAGCGGCCGTCATTGTCCATCGGCACATTATTATAACGATAACGTGTGATACGACGGAACTTGGCATCCTTATAGAAGCTATATCCACCAGCTGTGTTAGAAATCAAAGAAAAGAAATCCTCGTTGCCGAGATAGTTGATCCAAGGCCAAGGAGTCTTGGGGTCGGTGATGACATACTCTCGATGGGCATCATCAAAGTGTCCGTACTTTTTTTCCATGTTAATAATTTGTTATATATGGGTTATATTGTTTTTTACTGTGCAAAAATAGTTCTTTTTCTTAAATCTCACAAGAGAATGGTGTTAAATGTTTGCAAAAAGGATAATATATGCAAGAAAATTATTAATTTTGCAGCATAATTTGAATATATGGACGGAATAGCAATAGGATTATTAGTACCTTTCTTGGGTACCGTCATTGGCGCGTCATTCGTGTTTTTCATGCGCCATGAGATGAATGTGGTATTACAGAAATCACTCCTTGGCTTTGCCTCGGGAGTGATGGTGGCAGCTTCGTTTTGGTCGCTGCTCCTACCGAGTCTTGACTTCACGGCAGATGCCGAGGGCTTGATGAGAGTGATGCCGTCGGCAGTGGGATTCCTGCTTGGTATCGGATTTTTGCTTGCCATCGACCATTTCACTCCTCACCTTCATATAGGCGACGACCATCCGGAAGGAATGAAGTCGGGACTATCTCGCACAACGATGCTCTCGCTTGCCGTCACTATCCACAACCTTCCCGAGGGAATGGCTGTTGGTGTGGTTCTCTCGGGCTTTATCTCGGGCGATATGGGCATCACGGCAATGGCAGCCTTGACGATGTCGGTAGGTATAGCTATACAGAACATCCCCGAGGGAGCTATTGTGTCGATGCCCCTGAAGGCAGAGGGCAACTCACGCTGGCGCTCCTTTGCCATAGGCAGTCTTAGCGGCATTGTTGAGCCTATCGGAGCCATTCTCGTGATACTGCTCACATCGTGGCTCACTCCCGCCATGCCC
>CALZMK010000064.1 GCA_945788545.1 uncultured Prevotella sp. | reverse complement strand
TCAGGTCGCTGATAGTCAGTTTGCCAAGTGAATTAAGATTGTTGTTGCAGTCGCTCATCACCCGCTTCATCAAATCGACAGCACTCTCCTTGGTCGAACCTGAGCCAATAAGTATAGCGAGCAGTTCGGCATTGCTCAATGCCTCTGCCCCGAGCCGCTCGAGCTTCTCCCTCGGCATGTCGGCCTCGTCCCAGTCTTTTATTGATAGTTTCACTTATAGAATGTTTTTTCGAAAGCATGAAACTCGTCATGTCCGAGTATGCAACGCTTCCACCATGCCGAGATAAATCCGAATCCATATCCACCCAACTGCACGAAGGCGGCACCGATGGATATAAAACCAATGGGCAGACTCCTGTTCTGTATCGACGAGTCGATAAAGATGACAAGCGAGAAAAGTAGGATTGGACTGATAGCTCCCACCACGAGATAATACCAAGAATAGAAGTCGGCGGGATTGCCATACACCATCATTATCCTGCCAAAGCATGCAATGAGAAAGAGCAATATCACTCCCACGGTGAAAACCATCGGTAGAAGATGCACCAACTTAAGCGACTCTGGATATAATTTATAAAGGTTCACGCGCGCGATACCACTATTATATACTTGACGGAAAAACTTGCGCATGTCTGTACGACGCTTATGCCATACCCATGCCTCGGGGAAGAGGCGACATTTGCATCCTGCCTTGAAGATACGGATGGAGAAATCAATGTCCTCGCCAAATCTCATCTTGGAAAAACCGCCAAGACGCTTATAGACATCACGACGAATGCCCATATTGAACGAGCGGGGATAGAACTTGTCGAGTTTCTTCTTGCCTCCACGGATACCGCCAGTGGTGAAGAAGCTCGTCATTGAATAGCTGATGGCCTTCTGTGTCTCGGTAAACGAGTCGTGGGCACAGTCAGGACCACCAAAGGCATCAGACGGTTCACGATTCAGCTCGTCATCAACTGCCTTGAGATAGCCCTCGGGCAGAACCACATCCGAGTCGAGTACTATAAGATACTCGCCATTGGCACGCTCGGCACCATAATTGCGGCTCTGCCCGGGACCTGAGTTTTTCTTCATGAAGTATTTCACATCGATTTTTCCCGCATATTTGTCACATACGTCCTTGCATGGCTTCTCCGAGCCATCCTCAACGATGACAACCTCAAAGTCCTTCAGTGTCTGACCGACAAGACTCTGCAACAGTTCATCCACCTCATCTGGGCGATTGAACACCGGAACAATAATCGAATACTTCAAAGAACCTTAATCTTTAATTTTTTAATTCTTTAATTTCTTTTGAAAAAAGAATCACTCCTTCACACGACTCAGGTAGCTACCATCGCGAGTGTCAACCTGGATAAGGTCGCCCTCGTTGATGAACAGAGGTACGCGCACCTCAACACCTGTCTCCAGTGTAGCGGGCTTTGTGGCGTTGGTGGCAGTGTCACCCTTCACACCCGGCTCACTGTGAGTAACGCGGAGGTTGGTCTTCACTGGCATTTCAGCATAGAGGATAGTACCGTCGGTAGTGTCGGTAACAACTTCCACGATATCGCTCTCCTTCATATACTCGACACCGATAACGAGGTCGTTGGCGATAGGAATCTGCTCAAATGTCTCCTGATTCATGAAGATGCGGCCAGTAGGATCCTCATAGAGGTACTGATAGGGGCGACGCTCGATGCGCACGTCCTCAAGCTTGAATCCCACCTGGAATGTGCGGTCGAGCACACGTCCGTCGGTAACGTTCTTCAACTTTGTGTTCATTACTGTGTTTCCCTTTCCGGGCTTTCTGTGCTGGAAATCGATGCAGACCCAAATGCCTCCATCCATGCGGATGCATGTTCCTTTTTTAATGTCTTGTGAATTAATCATAAACCTTAAATATAATGTATTTTACGTGATTTCGGGTGCAAAGTTACTGCTTTTTCCGAAAAAAACATAAAAAAAATAGCTAAAATTCATTTATTTCTTGGTTATTTCGAAAATTATGTGTACTTTTGCACCCCAAAGTGAAGAAAACAACAATAAAAATAGTAATAAAGTAATGAAAAGAACATTTCAGCCGCACAACAGAAGAAGGGTCAACAAGCACGGATTCCGTGAAAGAATGGCTACAAAGAACGGCCGCAGAGTGTTGGCATCTCGCCGCGCCAAGGGTCGCAAGAAGTTGACAGTATCCGACGAAAACCACGGAAAGTAATTTGATCCGTAAGGCTTTTTAGTGATTAACAACAAAAGGGACGTGACGAGAGTCGTGCCCCTTTTTGTTTTACTTTCGCTTGTACTCATTTATGGAGTTCAAGTAGTTTAAAGGAGTTCAAGACAATAGTATTTTCATCCATTGATGCGTTCTCAAGGCTAAAACATACATCTTTAACTTCCTTAACTTCCCTTACATGCGAGAGTCAAGTCAGTTATATATATTGCGAAGTACGTCGAGCGACTTCATGTCGGGGAAACCTGGGATATGAAGGCGATAGTACTGCACTATCACGTCGAGAAGCCTATTGCGTTGCGCACGCGTAAATTTAAATAGGTGCATCGTGGGATAGTTCATGCGCATCATAAGTGACATCAGTGAAGCTTCCGCAGACGAAAGATAATCGGAATGTAGTGGGGCCACCGACGAAAAGCTACCGTTGCGCAGGTCGAAGACGCATCCCTGGACATAATCGTCAAGATTTGGATAGAACCCGAGGAATCGCGACAGGCGCATCATAAAGACAAGATGGAAGTTGGAGGCAGGCGAGGGAGAACTGTCAAACCACTGCAAACTGTCGGATATATAGTCGAACATCGGTTTGTTGGACTCTTCCCCGTAAAGCGAGTGATACAGAAATTCGGATATGAACATCCCCACTGTCAGTTTGTCCATGTCAAAGGGGAGCGAAGAATAAGGATGGAGTATCGTTGCCTCTTTTATCTTCTGCAACTGCACCTTAGGCCGGAAGTCATATTCGAGCGAAAGCATTGCAAGAGGTTGGAATAGCTGCTTGCGGATCTTCGATTTAGCCGACTTTGGGATGGCAACTACAAACGATGTCCGCCCATGAGCACGGGTGAACATATCTACAATCATCTTGGAATCACCATATTTGATGTTGTGCAATACTATAGCCGTTGTCTTCGTGAGCATAACCAAAATCGGATAGTTGGTGCAAAGTTAGGCATTTTTTTGCAAAAAACATGCTCAATAAGGCATATTTTTCTAAAAAAATATCAAAAAGATGTATTTTTTCATGGAAATATTTTGTTAAATGAAATAAAAGCTGTAACTTTGCACCCGCAAAATCGACAATTGGTCCCTTCGTCTATCGGTTAGGACGAGAGATTTTCATTCTCTAAAGAGGAGTTCGACTCTCCTAGGGACTACAAAGTAAAAATAAAAGAAGAAGAAAAAAGATGGCAAACCACAAATCATCACTTAAGAGAATCCGTCAGGACAAGAAGAAGGCGCTGCATAACAAGTATTATGCTAAGACTATGCGCAACGCCGTTCGCAAGCTGCGTGCCCTCACTGACAAGGAGGAGGCAGTTAAGTTGTATCCAACTGTACAGAAGATGCTGGACAAGTTGGCAAAGACCAACATTATCCACAAGAACAAGGCAGCAAACCTGAAGTCAAGCCTTGCACTTCATGTCAACAGCCTGGGATAATACATCACTTCTACCATACAATAAGCCACATGCTCAGCGAGTATGTGGCTTATTTTATATCATTTTGTTTATTTTTAGCATCAAATATTTCGCCAATTGATTTTTTTTGTGTATCTTTGCAACCACTTAGAGATTAAATGCAATTATGGCAGAAGACATAAACAAAGAAAGTAACTATTCCGCGAGTAACATTCAAGTGCTCGAGGGATTGGAGGCCGTGCGCAAGCGTCCGGCCATGTATATTGGTGACATCAGCGAAAAAGGTCTGCACCACTTGGTCAACGAGACTGTCGATAACTCTATCGACGAGGCAATGGCAGGCTATTGCACTCATATCGAGGTCACCATTAATGAAGACGAGTCGATCACTGTACAGGACAACGGACGTGGTATTCCTGTAGATGAGCACAAGAAGCTGCACAAGTCGGCTCTTGAGGTCGTTATGACTGTGCTCCACGCAGGAGGTAAGTTTGACAAGGGCTCCTATAAGGTCAGCGGTGGTCTTCACGGTGTGGGTGTTAGCTGTGTTAACGCTCTTTCCACACACATGCTCTCGCAGGTGTTCCGCGACGGAAAGATTTATCAGCAGGAATACGAGAAGGGTAAACCTCTGTATTCAGTGAAGGTTGTGGGTGAAACTGAGCTCACCGGTACTCGCCAGCAGTTCTGGCCCGACCCCACTGTATTCACCACTACGACATACAAGTATGACATCATTGCAAAGCGAATGAGGGAGCTGGCTTATCTGAACGCCGGTATCACCATCACACTTACCGATATGCGCCCTGATGAGGAGGGCAACACCAAGCAGGAGGTGTTCCACGCAAAGGACGGACTGAAGGAGTTTGTTCGCTACGTTGACCGCCACCGCACACACCTCTTCGATGATGTCATCTATCTGAAGACCGAGAAACAAGGTATTCCTATCGAGGTGGCTGTGATGTACAACACCGACTACAGTGAGAATATCCACTCATACGTGAACAACATCAACACCATCGAAGGCGGTACACACCTTGTGGGATTCCGCATGGCTCTCACCCGCACATTGAAGAAATATGCTGATGCTGATCCCGTTATCTCAAAGCAGATTGAGAAGGCTAAGATTGAAATTGCCGGTGAGGACTTCCGTGAGGGTCTCACTGCCGTGATTTCCATCAAGGTGGCCGAACCGCAGTTTGAGGGACAGACCAAGACTAAGCTTGGAAACTCCGAGGTTGCAGGTGCCGTACAACAGGCTGTGGGCGAGGCTCTTGCCTACTATCTGGAGGAGCATCCCAAGGAGGCAAAGCAGATATGCGACAAGGTTATCCTGGCTGCCACTGCACGTATCGCAGCACGCAAGGCACGCGAGAGCGTACAGCGCAAGAACCCAATGACGGGTGGCGGACTTCCCGGTAAACTGGCCGACTGCTCAAACAAGGACCCGAAGGAGTGCGAGATATTCCTCGTCGAGGGAGACTCCGCCGGTGGTTCGGCAAAACAGGGTCGCGACCGCTACACACAAGCCATCCTGCCTCTGAGAGGAAAGATCCTCAACGTGGAAAAGGTGATGTGGCACAAGGTATTCGAGAGCGAGTCGGTGATGAACATCATCCAGAGTATCGGAGTGCGCTTCGGCGTTGAAGGTGAGGGTGATAAGGAGGCAAACATCGAAAAATTGCGTTATGACAAGATAATCATCATGACCGACGCCGACGTCGATGGTTCTCACATCGACACACTTATCATGACACTGTTCTATCGCTTTATGCCGAAGATTATCCAGGAGGGACATCTTTATATCGCAACCCCACCGCTTTACCTGTGTACATACAAGAACAAGGCAAAGGAATATTGCTACACCGAGCAACAGCGACAGGCCTTCATCGACAAGTGGGGCAATGGTGTGGAGGACGGAAAGAGCCTGCACACACAGCGCTACAAAGGTCTTGGTGAGATGAACCCCGAACAGCTTTGGGAGACAACAATGAATCCTGACACACGTCTGCTCAAGCAGGTGACTATCGAGAATGCCGCCGAGGCCGACGAGATATTCTCAATGCTCATGGGCGACGACGTGGAACCACGACGCGAGTTCATCGAGAAGAACGCGACTTACGCTAATATAGACGCTTGATGAATTAAGAGTTAATAATTAAGAATTAAGAGAAATTGTATCTGCCAAATATCAATGCAGTACAGCTATTTTTCTTAATTCTTAATTTTTAATTCATAACATCAAAAGACTCCCAATAAATAATAACCTAAGAATTTTCCATTATGTCCAGAACTACTATCCTTATATTATTATCAGTTATCACTTTCTTATCGGCTAAAGCGAAGAACCAGCCGATGAAACTTTGGTATAATTCTCCCGGTGAGTATTTCGAAGAGTCAATGCCCATTGGCAACGGCCGACTCGGAGCACTGGTTTACGGCGGTACCGAGGATAATATAATACAATTTAATGATATTACCTTCTGGACAGGAAAGCCAGTAAACCGCAACAATGACGAGGGGGCACACAAGTGGATTCCTGAAATAAGGAAAGCTCTCTTCAATGAGGACTATAAGTTGGCCGACTCTCTGCAACTGCACGTACAAGGCAACAACTCACAATTCTACCAACCACTCGCCACACTTCACATCCTCGACGATAATACAAGTGCCGCAACCGACTACTATCGTGAATTGGATATCGACAGTGCAATTTGTCGTGACACTTACTCAAAGGGTGGAGTGAAATACACAAGGGAATACTTTGCCTCTCATCCCGACAAGGTGATAGCCATGAGGATAAAAGCCGACCGCAAAGGAGCGATAAACTGCCTCCTGTCATTGACATCACTAGTGCCACACAAGGTAAAGCATAGTCAGACATCACCATCGGGAGGCCACAGGGGGGCTTCGCTCACCATCAACGGACATGCCACTGGCGACCCAATGAACAGTATTCATTTCTCGGGTATCCTGACTGCACAAACCGACGGCGGAAAGGTATTGGCAAGCGACTCAACCATTTTAATAAATGGGGCAACCGAGGCTGTGATATATTTCGTAAATGCCACCAGTTTCAACGGCTTTGACAAGCATCCCGTAAAGGAAGGGGCTGCATACATCGAACAGGTCGCCGACGACGCATGGCACTTGGTCAACTACACCTACGACCAACTGCGCCAACGACACATTGACGACTACAAAGCTATCTACGACAGATTCCAACTTTCTCTCGGCGATGCCGTCTTTGATACAAAGCGCACTACGGCACAACAGCTCAAGGACTATACCGACAACAAGGGTGGCAACACTTATCTCGAAACTCTCTATGCACAATACGGCAGATACCTACTGATCAGTTGCTCGCGCACTCCAGGGGTTCCGGCAAACCTGCAAGGCCTTTGGACACCTCACTTGTGGTCGCCATGGAGAGGTAATTACACGGTGAACATCAATCTCGAAGAAAACTACTGGCCCGCCGAAGTGGCCAACATGCAGGAAATGGCTATGCCGCTGGACAACTTCATAGCGGCATTGGCTGAAAATGGAAAATATACAGCAAAAAACTATTATGGTATCACTGAAGGTTGGTGCTCGAGCCATAACAGTGACATTTGGGCAATGACCAACCCTGTGGGAGAAAAACGAGAATGGCCGGAATGGGCAAACTGGAACATGGGTGGGGCTTGGCTTGTCAATGCCCTATGGGATCACTACCTGTTCAGCCTCGACACCGACTATCTCAGATCTACGGCATATCCTCTAATGAAGGGAGCCGCAGAATTTTGCATGGCATGGCTGATACCCAATCCAAACAAGCCCGACGAACTGATAACGTCACCGTCAACGTCACCAGAGAATGAATATAAAACCGACAAGGG
>CALZMK010000063.1 GCA_945788545.1 uncultured Prevotella sp. | reverse complement strand
TTTAGTATTCATACGCTTTAATATTTAAATTTTTCAATCTTTCAATATTTTAATTTTGCTTCGCGAATTAACGAAGCGACTCAATCTCTTCCAGCCACAGGCTTGAGCAAGCATCGCTCGGCATGCGCCAGTCGCCACGAGGACTCAGGCTCACGCTTCCCACCTTAGGACCGTCGGGCAGACAAGAGCGCTTGAACTGCTGGGCGAAGAAACGGCGGAAGAAGGTGTGCATCCAATGGAGGATTGTCGCGCGGTCGAATGTGCCGGCATCGGGATGGCTGCCGTCGAATGCCTTCTCGGCCATGAGCAGAAGGCGTGCGGGCGAGAATCCGAAGCGGAGATAGTTGTAGAGGAAGAAGTCGTGGAGCACATACGGACCAACGAGATCTTCGGTCTTCTGCTTGATATTTCCGTTTTCGTCGGCAGGAATCAGTTCGGGACTTATCGGTGTGTCGATGATGTCGAGGAGTGTGGCGCGACTCTTCTCATCCACATCATTCGAAGCTACATAGCTGACGAGATGGCGGATGAGTGTCTTGGGTATGCTGGCATTAACGCCATACATTGACATGTGGTCGCCATTGTATGTCGCCCATCCAAGGGCGAGTTCGCTGAGGTCGCCAGTACCGATTACCATTCCGTTCACCTTATTGGCATAATCCATGAGAATCTGGGTGCGCTCGCGAGCCTGACCATTCTCATAGGTGACATCATGCACGGAAATGTCGTGACCGATGTCCTCGAAATGCTGGGTGACACTCTTGGCGATGGGTATCTCGACAGAGGTGACACCGAGCGAAGCCATCAGTGAGACGGCATTGTCGTGGGTGCGGTCGGTAGTGCCGAATCCGGGCATGGTGATACCATAGATGCCACGGCGGTCGAGCGACAGATAGTCGAAGGTGCGCACGCACACGAGAAGGGCGAGAGTGGAATCGAGTCCGCCACTGATGCCTACGACAACATTCTTGCATCCCGTGTGATGAAGACGCTTGGTAAGTCCCGACATCTGGATGTTGAGGATTTCCTCGCATGATGCTGACATATCGTTGGTCTTGGGGATAAAGGGCTGAGCCTCAACGGGATGGAGAAGAGTGAAGTCGGAATATGAAGTGACGCTCTTTGTCATAATGACATCAGCCTCGCCATGTCGCTGGGCATTAACGAAGGTGGTGTTGGAGCGGCGCTCTGTCCTGAGGCGGTCGATGTCTATCTGCTGAATCTCCAACTGCGGTTGGAGGGAGAATCTCCTTGCCTCGGCGAGCATCTTTCCGTTTTCGACGATGATGGCATTGCCGCCATACACCACATCCTGGGTGCTCTCGCCGAATCCGCTTGAGGCATATACATAACCGCTGATGGTGCGGGCACTCTGTTGGGAGAGCAGCGAACGGAGATATGCATGCTTGCCGATGAGTTCGTCGCTTGCCGAGAGATTGAAGATGATGTCGGCACCGGCAAGGGCGAGATTGTTGCTCGGCGGAACGGGTGCCCACACGTCCTCGCATATCTCAATGCCGAATTTCACTCCATCGCAGGTTGTGAATATCTTCGGACGAGAGGAGATGACGACAGGACTGCCGGCAAAGTATATCGTGTGCTCGCCAGTTATATCCTGTGACGAGGCAAACCATCGCTTTTCATAGAATTCGCTGTAGTTGGGCAGGTAAGTCTTGGGAATAATGCCAAGGACCGTGCCTTGCTGAATGACCACGGCGCAGTTGAGGAGCAAGCCATCCACTGCCACCGGCATTCCCACGATGGAGATGATGTCCATTTTGCGGGTGTCGTTGAGAAGTGAGATGAGCGATTCCTCGGCACGACGGAGCAGTATGTCGGAACGAAACAAGTCCTGACATGTGTAGCCCGTGACGGAGAGTTCGGGGAAGACGATTATCTCCACTCCGCGCTCTTCGGCGTCGGCAATCATTTTCGACATCTCTGCGACGTTGTAGTCGGTGTCGGCCACCTTTACGCTCGGTATTGCGGCGGCAACAGTAGCATATCCGTATTTCATAATCTTTTTATTTTATCGTTACTTGTGTGGCTCCATATCCGTATTCCTGGAACGACGCGTCCTGATAGGGCATATTCTTGAAACGATAGCGCAACTCGTGGATGACTGCCTGACGAAGCACGCCCTCGCCTTTGCCGTGGATGAACACTATCTTGCGCCCTTTCTGATTCTTGTATTCGAAGATGGTGTTGCGCATCTTCTCCAACTGATAGTTGAGGATATCTGAATTGGTCATTCCAGCGGTGGAGTCGAGGAGGGCATTGATATGCAAATCCACAACGATGGGCGCGTCCTTGTCGTCCTTGGGTTTGGGAGCATGCGACACGGGACGCTGCATATCAGCCTTCACCTTCTGCATCATCTCTTTCTTTAACGCCTTGGCGTCAAGTACCAGTGGACGAGGCAGTTGGTCGTTCTCGACGATGGTGTGAATAAGAGCCGGCTGCTCGAAGAAATCGTTCTCCTCGAAGGTGTGGAGTTTGTAGAACTTCACCGGGTCGATACGGAATTCGGAGTCGATGACGGGTTTCTTGAGGAAGGGGTTTTTGCGCTTATATGCAAGTAGTTGCACTGTGATATGCTCCATTGCGGCGAGATCCTCGCGACCGAACTCCTCGATGAAGAGTTTGGTGTTGGGGTCGATTTCACCGGTGGAATGGAGTGTCCAACTGTTGCCTTCGGCAGTCATATATATGTAATGCATATAGTAGTTGCTGTCGTTGACGATGTATGTCTCGAATCGCGACGAGGTGATGGCCTTCACGTCCATTGGCACGAAGGCGATATAGGCATTTAGTTTGTCGCCACCACGGCGCTCCTCTGCGGGTGCCTTGAACGTAACGGGGCGGTCTGCGGGATCGTAGTCGAAGTCGTCGTCGGGAATTTGGATTCCTTTCTTCTGCACCTTGTCGGCTACTATCTTCGACGTACTGTAGTCTTCGTCGTTGACGACGACGACATCGTTGATCGGGGTAGGAATCTGGAAGCCGTCCTCATCCTCCACGAGCACTATGTTGTTTCCTTGGAAGCCGGCGACTTTGCCGCCGCCCACTTCACTCACAAATTTCACTTTATCTCCTATTTTCATTAATATTTCAATTCTTTAATTTTTTAATTCTTTAATTCTTTATCAGGCAGCTGTCACCATAGCTCAGGAAGCGGAAGTCGTGAGCGAGGGCGTAGTCGTAGATGCGACGCCATTGGCCCTTGACGAAAGCACTCACCAGCAAGAGCAGTGTGCTCTGAGGCTGATGGAAATTGGTGACGAGGATTTCGACTATGCGATACTCGAAGCCCGGGGCAATGATAATCTGCGTGGAGGAATGAAGCGACTTGCGCGAGTGGCGGTCGAGATACTCGCTGATTTCGCGCAGGGCGGCTACAGTGTCGAGTGGGGCAGTGCCATCTGCAGCAAGGCGAGCGGCATACTCGTATGGCTCCCACTGCATGACATGCAAATCTTCTTCGGAGAGATCGGGATTGTCGTGTAGCTTCACGCCCATATAATACAGACTTTCGAGAGTGCGCACACTCGTCGTACCGACAGCGATGGCCTTGCCGCCATGGGCAATGAGTTTGTCGATGGTCTGCTTGTTGACGCAGATATATTCGGTGTGCATCTCGTGTCCCTCGATTTCCTCACTTTTCACTGGTTTGAATGTTCCGGCTCCCACATGTAATGTGATTTCCTCGCGGTCGATACCGTGGGCGTCGATGTCGGCAAGAACCTTGTCGGTGAAATGCAATCCAGCTGTGGGAGCTGCCACCGAACCCTTGATCTTGGAATATACCGTCTGATAGGTAGTCTTGTCGCTCTCCTGAGTGTCGCGGTTGAGATAAGGCGGAATGGGCAGTTCGCCGGCAGCATCGAGTATCTCGGCAAACGATACATCCTTGTTGTCCCACTCGAATTCCACCAAATGACTCGTGCGTTCCTCATGAAGTCTCTCCACGGAGAGGCACACCTGTTTGCCGTTCACCTCGAAGGAGCGGCTCAGTTTGCCTTCCTTCCATTTCTTGAGATTGCCCACAAGGCAATGCCATGCACACTTGCCGTTGGTTTGGAACATCAGTTCGTAGTCAACAGGTTCTGCCGGTTCGAGCAGGAACACCTCGATGAGTGCGCCCGTCTCCTTGCGGAAGTGCATACGCGCCTGAATCACCCTTGTGTTGTTGAACACCATGAGTGCGCCCTTGGGCAGATACGACGTAATATTATAGAATATATCCTCGCTGATGTCTTCGCCAGTGAAGACGAGGAGCTTGGAATGGTCGCGCTGCGCCAACGGGAATTTGGCAATTCTCTCGTCGGGCAACGGATAGTTGTAATCAGAAATATGTATATGTCTTGGATCCATAATCAATATTGTATGTTATGCGAGAATTAGACTTCTCAGAATGCAGTATATCAATGTCAATGACAACACAAGCGCCACTATGTAGATGTCGGAATGACGATAGCCCGTGGATGTGTATTTCGACGACACATAAGCACTCTCGGAAAGGGAGAATCGCCTCTCGGCATATTTATAAAGAAAATATATTCCAGTTCCCACACTGCCGCCCCAGAGCAATCCGCAAAGGATGTCGAGGGGATAGTGGACGCCGAGATAAAGGCGCGTCCAGCAGTTGGTGAGCGACCACGCCACGAGGAGCACTGTGATGAGTCGGCTGCGAATGAGCAGTGAGAAGAACAAGGCAATGCTAAACGTGTTGGCGGCATGGGCGGAGAAGAAGCCATACTTGCCGCCGCGATAGCCATCGACAGTATCCACGAGCATTCCGATCTCGAAGTCGTGAGTGGGACGCCAGCGCGCAACAAGCGGTTTGACTATCATATCGTCAACAGTTCCTGCGAGCAGGACGCACAATCCCGCACAGGCAAGTATGCAGATTATGCGGCGGAAGTTGTCGTTGTTCTTCACCACCACATAGAACAGCGAGACATACAGGGGAATCCATGTGGCGGCAGTGGTGAGCGTCTTCGCCATATAATCGCCGAAGAGAGAGTCGCTGCCATTGAGCGCCAATAGGAGTTGCTTGTCCATCTGTATTAACGTGTCCATATCCATTGTCATGCTGTGTTATTCCATTTGTGGAATTATATCATTTCGATCATGGAGGTTTTGATCCATCCCTCCTTACCGTCGGCGATGCGCACTTCCTTCCATTCCTTCATCGAGGAGTCGGTGATTTCCACTTTAGTTCCCTCGTGAATGATGAACAGGTCGGTGCCGCCATTGGCAGGAGTGCTCTTGACGGCTGCTGCGGGAGCGATTACGATGGCACCCGAGCGATTGACGAGTTGGTCTTTCTGCTGCCATGCGAAGAGATTGGACATGGCGAAGACGGCAATCATGAGGAAGGCACCAAAGAAACCGGTCTTCTGCATCCACACCTTTGCGGTGAAGAGATAGCAGAGGGCAAGCACGATGGCGAGGGCGAGCGAGACGAGCGACATCATCGCCCATCCGTCAACACTCATTATGTTCACCAGTGAGCGATACCATGTGACGAAGAACATCTCTGACTCTGGAGTTATCTTGTCGATGGTCTTGCTGCGCGCGAGCTGCAGGTTGAAACGAATGTCGCGGTCGCCTGGCGAGAGCAACAGTGCGCGCTCGTAGTTGATGACGGCACGCGTGATGTTGTCGGTGCGATAATATGCGTTGCCGAGATTGTAATAGATGTCGGCGCTCACGCCCTTCTTGAGCAGAGCCTCGTAGTCGGCGATTGCCTGCTGGTATTGCTGGCGCACATAGGCAGAATCAGCCATTGCCTTGGTGACATGCTCGGGAGCGACGGTCTTCTGCTGAGCCATTGCCACCGACGGAATGACGAGACTCATGGCGAGGAGCAATATTCCCATGCCGCCGATTTTCACCTTCTTTCTCTTTTTCATAGTGTCTTCTATATTCTCGATGGCAGTCATTGCCGCATTGAATGTCTTGTTCATATTACCCTTGGCATCGCCCGGAGCATAGCGCTCAAACTCACACTCGTCGAGGGCGCTGATGAAGAGACTGACATTTGCCTCGCTCACCTCACGCTCGGTGAGACGCTGCGAGATATTATCGCGAGAGAGACTCTCGACAGGCATATTCAGTTTGTCGCCGACATATCCCCACAGGGCGCGCAGCACCTCGTCGTAGAATTCGCCCGAACGTCCGGCAGCCATCAGTTTGCTGGCAGTGCGCAGGCGTCGTGTTGCCACCTTGTTAGCCTTCTTTCCTCGCATCTTACCGATGTTGGCGTTGTCGATGGCACGCTGGCGGAATATCACGAAGAGCGAGATGAAGGCGACGGCGAGCAGGGCAAGGGCAATCCAATAAGATGTGGAGCCGAAGAAGAAGTCGTTGACTCCGTGGAGTTCCTCGGGAGTGGTCTTGATATAGCGTATGTCCTTGTTGAGCATATCGACATCCGAACCGGTGAAATCGCTCACTCCACCGCTCTTGGCGCCTTGGGCGACATCAAGTGTGAAGCCTTTGCTCTCGGTGGTGACATATTTGTTGGCCGAAGTGTCGTAATACACGAATTTCACCGGTGGAATCTCGTATTTGCCCGCATTGCGAGGTACGGCGATGAAATCATATATCATACTGCCCTCAACGCCATTGGAGGTGAGTTTTGTCTTGTCGGTCACCTTGGCGTCGTATCTGTCGAAGTCCTTGGGGAAGACAACCACAGGCTCCTTGATGAGCTTGAGATTGCCCACGCCGCTGACAATCACCCTGAGAGTGATGGCATCGTTGGTCTTGACAGAGGCAGGAGTGAGTAGGGCGGAGATATTAAACTTACCCACGCCACCCGAGAAATCGGCGGGACGAGCGGGCAGCGGGTCAACCTGAATGGTTATTCCCGGAGCCTTGATCTTCTTCTTCATCTCGACATATCCCGAACCGCCGTTGAAGAATGCCTCGAAAGGATCGACATCGCGGTTTTGCATTACTACTGTTCCGTCGAACGTGATTGACGGAATCTCGAGTTTGCCAGTCATCTGGGGGAACATCACGTATTGGCTCCAAGTGACAGTGCGATAGGGTCGGCCGTTGTATGTCTCGACCTTGAAACTCTTCTGCTGAGGCAGTTGCACTTCCTGAGTGTGGAATCCCTTGAGGTCGGGCATCTTACCGTCGAGTCGAGTCAACTGTACGAGAGTATATACCTTATATGTAAGGAGAATAGGCTCCTGCTCGTGCACTCGCTGCTTGTTGGCACTCACCTTGATAAACAGGTCGGCACCGGAAATATTGCTTCCGGCAGTGCGCATCTGCGGTTCGTTGTCATATCCTCCGCCGCCTCCGCGCTGACTCTGCTGGCGTCCGCTGACGGTGATCTTCACACTGTTTGACTTGATTGTATGTCCCTCGCATCTTATCTGTGCCGGTGGAATGGTGAACGTACCGTTCTTGTTGGCGCAGATGATATACGTGAAGGTGATGGACGACGACGATGTTGTGTGGCCGTTGACCATCTGAAAACTCGACTGTCGCGATGTGCTCGGACCCATCA
>CALZMK010000062.1 GCA_945788545.1 uncultured Prevotella sp. | reverse complement strand
ACTACGATGATGTCAGAAAAATTACTCTTTCACGACCTTACGCCCGTTGATGACATACACGCCTTTGGGCAGCGAATGGAATGCCTCGCTCAGTGTGGTCTGCTTGCGTATCAGGCGACCGTCGATACTGTAAATGTCATGCGTTTCCTCACTCGGAATATTGCTGAACACATCCTCCATGCCAGTGGGGACATATTCACTAAGTAGCAATGCTGTGTACATTGCATAAAGAGTGCCGCTATCAGTATGACCGTCTGTGGACGAGCTATCTATGTTGAAGGACGTATAGCCATTGTCGAGCAGATGTCTCTCCATACTTTCTTGATTGAGGAAAGGCACAACCTCGTCGAAAGGAGAGTGATAGAATGTTATTGTATCAGTCTTCTCAGGCTTCCATGAATCATATACGAGAGAGTTCTCCTTCAAGTGATATACGATATCCTTCATAGGCTCGCTCTCTTCGTCGAAGAATTCCGGCTTCACGATAGTTTCCAAAGGCAGACTCTTGTCGTCAGCATTTCCATACTTCTCATATATGAAGTTGTTTATATAGTCGGTGTCATGCTCCTTTGAGTCGAACAGTTCGGGCAGATACTGCACAAAGTCGTCAGTGAATACGTCCTCGTTCTTCACCTTATATCCTCCCGCGTCAATCATTCCGCTGAGGATAAGTGGCAGGGCAACAGGATATTGCGACACATTATCTTCAGCCAACTTGCGGTAGTGTGAATACATGTCGTAGGGGCCGCCGCCGATGATGCAATAGTCAATCTTAGGCAGTTCATCGCTGCGATAGCCCTCAGCCACAAGTCGGTTGACCCACATTCCGGAGTTTCCGCCCTGCGAGTAACCCAAGTTGAGCACCACGTTCTCAAATTCATATCCCTCAGCCTCCATCAGTTTGCGTCCGGCAAGGAAGGCATCGATATTCACTCGCGCCGTAGCCCTGCCCTGAAGATACTTCTGGTTGCGCTTGGCGTCAATACCGAATCCAAATCCGTCGGACTCTATCATAATGTAATTGGAGTTGGCGAAGACTCCTTCGAGAGTGAAAGAACCCGTCACGTTGGTAGCACGCTGTTTGTCGTCGGTGATGGTATAGTGGTTAAGCAATCCGCATCCCTTGGCTTTAATTTCCTTGTCGTGCACACTGTTAGTCATAAAGATGGCTGCGGAGAGTACTATGGGAGTCTCGCCGTCGGCATCAACTGTCTCATAGTTGAAGTCATAACGCCAGAAACTGCCACAATCCGTGCGGCCTACTATTCCTATTACAGGTTCGTCGGTGGTTTCAGCCACCGCTAATGTCGATACTAACAATACAGACAGAACGACAAATGTTCTTCTTAATACTTTCATAATGTATGTTTTTTAAATCCAAAATTTTTATTTATTGACTTATTCAAAATCGACTTCGAGTCCGTCGTAGGCATAACGGATGTCGCCGGGAAGGCGATTGTTGATGTCGTCGTGCTTGCCTATGTCGTGATTGGCATGGACAAGGAAGGTGCGCTTGGCTCCCACACGACGGGCAAATGCCACGGCATCATCCACGAGTTGGTGGGAATGATGAGGCTTGTCCCATCTTAGGGCGTTCTCCACCAGCACGTCAACTCCCTTTATCATCTCCACCGACTCGTCGCTTATCGACTTCATGTCGGTGATATATGCCAAGTTGCCTATGCGATAACCCAATATGGGCAGTTTGCCGTGCATCACCTCAAATGGGGTGATGGAGAAATCGCCGATAGAGAGATGGTCATGGGGATGAATGGTGTGGAGGTTGATGGCGGGCACACCGGGGTATTTCTTCTCGGCAAAGCAATAAGGCATGGTCTGGCGCAGACTTTTTTCACTGATTTCATCGGCATAGATGTCGATGTCGCCAAAACGGCAATAAGGGCGCAAGTCGTCGATGCCGCCCACATGGTCGTAGTGGGAATGGGTGATGAGGATGCCGTCGATCTTGCGGAACTCACGCGGCAACATCTGCTGGCGGAAGTCGGGACCGCAGTCGATGAGGATACGGGTGTTTTCTGTCTCAAGTAGAGCCGACGTGCGCAGTCGTTTGTCGTGAGGGTCGGTGCTTGTGCATACATCGCAGAAACAGCCCAGTGTGGGTACGCCACAGCTTGTTCCTGTTCCGAGAAATGTCAGTTTCATAATCTTATATGATATTTACCTCCGGATTGATTTCTATTCCAAACTTGTCGAGGACATCCTTGCGAATGAGATTGCACAGATTGACAATCTCCTCGCCAGTGGCTCCACCGCGATTCACAAGCACCAATGCCTGTTTGTCGTGTACTCCGGCTCTGCCCACTGTCTTGCCCTTCCATCCGCAGCGGTCAATCAACCATCCTGCGGGAATCTTCTCGTGACTGTCGTCAATGGTGTAGTGGGGCATATCGGGATATTGGACGGCAAGGGATTCATATTTCGCCTTGTCAACAACGGGATTCATGAAGAAACTGCCAGCGTTGCCCTCAACGGTGGGGTCGGGGAGCTTGGCTTCCCTGATACGTATGATGGCATCGCGCAATTGTCTGCCATTAGGCGTCTCAATGCCTTCACGCCTGAGTTCCTCGCGGATATTGCCGTAGTCAAGACGGGGGGTGAATACGGAAGACAAACGGAAAGTGACTCCGGTGACAACATACTGCCCCTTCCACTCGCCCTTAAACCGGCTGTGGCGATAACCATACTGGCACTCGGAGTTATTGAATACTCGCTTTCGACCTGTGGCTATCTCGATAGTCTCCACCTTATCTACTATGTCCTTCACCTCAACACCATAGGCGCCAATGTTCTGGACAACACTCGCACCCACCGTTCCGGGAATAAGAGAGAGATTCTCGCAACCATAGATATTATTCTGGATACAGAAATCCACAAACTTGTCCCAAATCATTCCGCTGCCCACAGTCACAAACACATCATTACTGTCGTCGTCAACAATCAGGATATGAGGGTCGGTCACTATGTTGGAGTGAAGCACTGTGCCAGGGAAATCCTTTGTGAGCAAAAGATTACTACCTCCGCCAAGCACCATCAGCGGATGGTCGGCATCGGTGATGGTGTCGAGAAAATAGCGCAATTCCTCGATGGAATCGAACTCACAAAAGCGCTTGCACTTGCCCTCAATACCGAATGTGTTGTATTCGAGCAGTTGGAAATCCTTTATATCTCTCATAATATCAAGTTTATTAATGCTGATACGCACCACGCCACACCGGTGGTGTAGCATGCCGCAAATAATGCCCATTTCCACGAACCGCTCTCATTCTTGATGGCGGCGATGGTGGCAATACATGGGAAATAGAGTAATACGAACACGAGATAGCAGAACGCTGTGGCAGGAGAGATGGGGTCCTGGCCGTCGGCATGCAGCACGCCCATCGTGGAGGCTACAATCTCCTTGGCACCCACACCCGAGACGAGACCCACACTCAGTTTCCAGTCGAATCCCTGAGGAGCGAACACCGGTTGGATGGTCTTGCCAATCATGCCGATATAGCTCTGTTCGAGTTGCTGCTGGCGAGTGAGTTCGTCGTTATGCGGGAAATATCCAAGTGCCCAGATGATGATACTTGCCACGAGGATGACACCGCCCATCTTCTTCAGATACTGCTTGCCTTTCTCCCATGTATGTCTCGCGATAGCCTTTGCCGTGGGCATTCGATAGGGAGGAAGCTCCATGACAAAGGGAGTATCTTCGCCCCTCACAAGCCATTTGCTGAAGATGCGGCTCATCACCACGGCGGTGAATATGCCGAGCACATAGAGACTGATGATAATCAGACTCTGGTATCTCACGTCGAAGCACATCGCCGTAATCATTATATAGATAGGCAGTCGCGCCGAACAGCTCATCATCGGAAGGATGAGCATGGTGATAATGCGCGAGCGCTTGCTCTCGATAGTGCGGGTGGCCATCACGGCGGGCACATTGCAACCGAATCCCATAATCAGAGGGATGAACGACTTGCCATGCAGTCCCATCTTGTGCATCAATTTGTCCATGATGAACGCCGCCCTCGCCATATAGCCTGAGTCCTCCATAAAGGATATGAAGGTGTAGAGGATGAGTATCTGAGGCAGAAAGACTATCACGGCACCCACACCGCCGATGATTCCATCGGCAATCATGTCCTTGAGCATACCGTCGGGCATATAGCTTGCCACCAACTCGCCCAAGGCTCCGAATCCGGCGTCTATCCAGTCCATAGGATATTGTCCGATGCTGAATGTGGCCTGGAACATGATGTAAAGCAGCAGGATGAAGATGGGGAAACCGGCATACCTGTTGGTTATCAGTGCGTCAATCACATGAGTGGCCTGATAGGTGTCGGTCTTGTGACCTATTTCGAATTCCGCCTCATGCAATGCTCCGTGGATAATGGCATATTTGGCATCCATGATGGCTGTCTCGGGGTCTTCCTGCATCTCGTCGCTGATGCGCTTTGCCTCCTTGTCGCGTATGGCAAGTATAACTTTACCGTCGGGTAGTTCACTGATTACCTTCTCTGCCTCCCTGTCCTTTTCAAGTAGTTTGATGGATAGATAACGCGTTGAATACTTGTGTCTTAGCGATGATTCGTTCCTTAATTCCTTTTGGATAGTCTCGATGGCTTTCTCGATGACGGTGCCATGGTTGAGGTGGATATGGCGGAACACACTGTTGTTGGGCTTATTGCCATGGGCAAAGTCCTCACTGTGCTCTTCAATGCCCTCATCGTCGTATTCCTTGTGCCAATCCTGTATCTGCTTTGCCACCTCAGGATTGATATTGCCCTTTTTATCGATGAAATCGACACCTTCGTAAAGGTTGATGATGATATGGAAGAGTGTCTTCACGCCCTTGCCCGACTTGAACACGGTGGGCACCATAGGCACACCGAGCAGTTGGCCGAGTTTCTTATAGTCGATGGAATCGCCCCTTTCCTCAAATTCGTCATACATGTTGAGCGCACAAATCATGCGCGGGTGCATGTCGATGAGTTGGGTGGTGAGATAGAGATTGCGCTCGAGGTTGCTGGCGTCGAGCACGTTGAGTATGATATCAGGTGTCTTGTCGATAATCTGTCGGCGTACATACATCTCCTCGGGAGAATATGCCGAGAGGGAATATGTTCCGGGTAAATCGACAATATTGAATTCATAGCCCTCGAAGGAGGCATGCCCTTCCTTGGCATCCACGGTGACACCCGAGTAGTTGCCTACACGCTCGTGGGCACCGGAGACAAAGTTGAAAAGGGAGGTCTTGCCGCAGTTGGGATTGCCCACGAGAGCCACATTGATGGTGCGACGCTTTTTCATCGCCACGTTGTGCAGTCGTTGCTCGGTCATCTCGCCGCCCTGCCATGCCTGTTCGTATTCAGATTCCAAGGCCTTAGCCTCTTCGGTGGATACAATCTCGATCATGTCGGCCTCCTTGTGCCTTAGCGACACCTCATAGCCCATAATCTTGTATTTCACGGGGTCTTGCAGTGGGGCGTTGAGCAACACCTCCACCACCTTGCCCTTGATGAATCCCATCTCGACAATGCGCTTGCGGAATCCACCATGTCCGAGTACCTTTACGATGACTCCTTTTTCACCTGTGCGTAGTTCAGATAATTTCATTCTTCAACATTGAACGCAAGTTCTTCCTTGTCCGGCTTCTTGCTGATTAGAATCTTGTCGTCAGCCTTCAGGTCGCCGTTGATAATCAGTTCGCTGAGTCCATCCTCGATATAGTTTTGGATGGCACGCTTCAGCGGGCGGGCACCGAATTGCACGTCGTAGCCCTTCTTTGCCACCATATCCTTGGCCTCGTCGGTGAGCTCAACCTTGTAGCCCAAGCCCTCAATGCGCGAGAGCAAGCCTTTAAGCTCTACGTTAATAATCTGACGTATTGCATTGATATCCAGTTGGTCGAATGTGATTATCTCGTCGAGACGATTGAGGAATTCGGGCGAGAACTGCTTGCTCAGTGCCTTCTGTATGATACTGCGTGCATATTCCTTGTCCTTGTCGTCGGTGGCAAGACCGCCGCCATTGCCGGCAGCTGTAAATCCTACACCGCGGGCGAAGTCCTTCAACTGGCGAGTTCCGGCATTACTGGTCATGATGATGACAGTGTTGCGGAAATCCACAGTCCTACCGTTACCGTCGGTAAGACGTCCGTCGTCGAACACCTGAAGCAGCATGTTAAACACATTGCCGTGGGCTTTCTCGATTTCATCGAGCAAAACGACAGAGTAGGGGTGACGTCTCACCTTTTCGGTCAACTGTCCGCCTTCGCCATATCCCACATATCCCGGAGGGGCACCAACAAGGCGCGACACGGTGTGCTGCTCGGAATATTCACTCATATCCACACGTATGAGTGCATCCTTGGAGCCAAACATGAACTCAGCCAGTTTCTTGGCGAGGAATGTCTTTCCCACACCAGTAGGACCGAGGAACATGAACACGCCAATGGGGTGATTGGGGTCTTTCAGTCCCACACGGTTGCGCTGTATAGCCTTCACCACCTTGTCGATGGCCTTGTCCTGTGCCACCACGGTGCCTTTGAGTTCCGAAGCCATGCCCTTGAGCCTTATTTCCTCCTTTCCACCGAGTTTCTGCACCGGTATGCCTGTCATCATCGACACAACGTTCTCGATGTCGGCAGTGTCAATCTGGTGCTTCTCGGTGTTGTCGCCCTTGGTCCATCGCTCGTTCATCTCCTTGAGCTCAGCCTCCACCTTGGTCTGCATGTCGCGGAATGCGGCAGCCAGTTCGTAGTTCTGGTTTTTCACAGCACTCTGTTTCTGACTTTTCACTCTCTTGAGTTCATCCTGTTTCTCGGTTATCTCCTGAGGCACATGGCATTTGCTGATGCGTATGTGCGAACCGGCCTCGTCCATGGCGTCGATAGCCTTGTCGGGGAACTGGCGGTCGGAGATATACCTGTCAGTAAGTGCGACACAAGCCTTGAGTGCGTCGTCAGTATAACTCACATGATGATGCTTTTCATATCTGTCGCGTATGTTTGTGAGAATCTGCAGTGTCTGCTCCCTTGTCGTGGGTTCCACCATAACCTTCTGGAACCTGCGCTCGAGGGCACCATCCTTCTCAATGCTGTTGCGGTATTCATCCAATGTGGTGGCACCGATGCACTGTATTGCGCCACGCGCCAAGGCTGGTTTCATGATGTTGGCGGCATCCATTGTTCCCGGGGTGCTGCCAGCACCGACGAGAGTGTGAATCTCGTCTATAAATATAATAATGTCGGGATTGCTTTCCAATTCCTTGAGCAGAGCCTTCAGGCGCTCCTCAAATTGTCCGCGATACTTAGTGCCTGCCACTATGGATGTCATGTCGAGATTGACAAGGCGCTTGTTATAGAACAATGGTGATGTCTGCTTGTTGATAATCATCTGTGCCAGTCCTTCGACGATGGCACTCTTGCCCACACCCGGTTCGCCGATGAGCACAGGGTTGTTCTTCTTGCGTCGGCCGAGTATCTCCATCACTCTCAGTATCTCGTTCTCCCTGCCTACAACCGGGTCGAGTGCACCGCGTGCGGCGAGGTCGGTGAGGTCGGTACCGAAATTATCAATCACTGGAGTGGCACTGTTTGCCTTGTCGGTCTTTG
>CALZMK010000061.1 GCA_945788545.1 uncultured Prevotella sp. | reverse complement strand
TCTTCTACTTCGGGAGCGACAATCGCCGAACCATATGCCAATGAGTCTGAAGCTATAACCTCATCTCCAATCTTAAAGGTAACGAAGTACTTGTTCACAGTATAAGAGCCGTTCACAACGATATCATTGGCTGGCATTACTTCTGGAAGTTCATCCCAAGAGAAAGTATAACCCATCCTCTCTTCTACTTCGGGAGCAATAATAGCTGTTCCTACTTTAACGACTTGTTCGGTAATTGTTTTGCCTTCTATTACAAAACGCAAAACAAAATTGGTAAATAATGCTATTGCACTGCTATTCGATTCTGAAACATAGTTGTTACCTTTAGCATCACTTAGTACGATATCAGTTACACGTAGCTCTGTGTCTCTATATTCCGTATTATCAGTAGCACTATAATTTAATGTAAACAAGGCCCCTTCAGAACCCTCTATGGGAGCATTGTTCATGGAGTAAATCAACACCTGATAAGTACCATTACCCAAGTCCGTCAATTGATAAGAATGATTCTTGATACGGTCAGAAGGAACGAAGTGTTCCATAGAGGTCTTCATACCTGGTAACCACGAAACATCCATCTGCACAGCTACGATATCCGTATAATTATCCATGCCAAAGGCAAAACGATAGCCTTCTGCTGTGTTTTCACCACTTACGTTAATCGTATTTGGTTCATACACCTGACCGCTAATCAACACAGAAAACATTCTTTTTGTTGGGTCGTTGGTATAAATCTGCATAGTAGTCTTATGCTCACCCTCTTCGCTTGGAGTATATGATACTGTGAGAGATTTACTCTCCCATGGAGCAATGACAAGAGGTAAGCTATCTTCAACAGCATAGCCTTCTGCCAAGAAAGTAACCTTATTTATAACTAAATCTACTTTTCCGGTATTCGTAATGGTATAGGCGCCTGTTTGCTTGTCAGCAACAGCAACTCTACCCATATCCAGTTTATCTGCACCATTGTACGATGGACTCTTAATTACAACATATTCACCAGAAGTAGCCGATACCATATTCTCCATAGTAGAGTTGCTCAATACCACTTCATTTGGTTTTATATTATACCAGCCACTATTACCATTCAAGCGTACTCGGAAGGTTATCAATTCTCCATCACCCTCTGGAATTACCTGATTAGATGCAGAATAAAGCAATAGTGTCAATACACCGTCCTGCATGCTCGACGTAACATTGTGACCTGTATTTGCACACCTTGCACCTGCCTTTGCACTACCATCTACGTATATTAATTGCTCGGGCAATTTTATTGCACACTGTGCACCTGCTATAGGCTCCATGTTGTTCATCTTCAGCACTACCGTAGCCTCCTCGTCGGAAATTCCCTCTGTGCGTAGCACATGCAGTTCGTTTATCGAGTATGGCTGCGCAGTGACAACTGCCTTACCAACCTTGGGATTGATGGCATTTGAGGTGATAGTGACATTCTTTGTTACATCACCCCTTTGCATCGGAGCGTAGGTAACAACAACATCCTTAGTTGTACCAGCAGCAATGGTGCATGTAGCAGGAGAAGCCGACAAGTCATTGCCATCAAAGGTAATATCGCTTACCTCCAAAGGTTCATTGCCAGCGTTGTGTATTGTCAGCGTCTTGGTGTAGCTGCTTCGTATGGGCACTCGACCATATGCCAGTGTGGGTGTAGTAATCTCTATCTTGGGGGATAGTAAGGTGACAACACCCTTATTCACAGAACAACTTACCGCATTGCCGTTCTTATCACCCAATACTACATCAGGCACCAGGTCATAGTCAGCAGGTTCCTTGCCGAGTTTTACTTTGAAACGGCATATCTCGCCATCAGTTCCCTTTATAGGAGCAAGAGACAGACTGTAAACGCAGATACTCAGCTTTCCGTCTTTGGCAGAGGCAGTCAGTGTGTGGCCATTGCTACGCTCTGCATTAAAAATGGCAGAACCATCCACATAACGCAACATGTCGTTCAAGGGCACCTGTATCTCCAGTGCCGTCACCTCGTCAGTGTTGGACAGGTTGACAGCAACCTCCACCTCATCACCAGGATGTCCTTGTCCTGAAGTCAGAGTAACTGTATTTACAGCCTGGGCAGTGAGCCATACGCCCACTGCCATCAGACACATTATGATTATACGCTTCATCGTTATAATCGCGGAATAATATCATCAATTGTTGCAAACCACCTTTGCTGTCTGTACCAGTTTGCCGTCTACATACAGTGTAACGAAATACAGGCCTCGCTGCAATGCACCGGGCTGCCATGTGTAGGTGTGCTCGCCTTGTGCGCTAACGGTATTGTACGTATCAATCAAAAGACCAGCTAAGTTGGTAAATGTCAGTGTCACCTTGTGATTTCCGCTCATACCTATTATATAAGGCACATTCAGCTGAGTGGTGAATGGATTGGGTGCTGGTACCTGCAGATGTACCTGCTTAACAGCGCCAATACCTGTTGCATCGTAACTTACCGCAGGGACGTTCCTGCCCTTGGCATCGGAAATTACCATTTCTGTAACCAATGCTTCATCGCCTATCTTCAGCAAAGCATGTGTGCCTGGAGCGATGGTGCTGCCACTCATTGAATAGGCAAGGAACAGGTATTCGTTATCTGATGTCCACACGCTGGTCTGTTCCATTCCCTTGACGCCATCCTGCACAATTATATCCGTACTCTTTTCGACATGCAGACGCACCTGCACACCACCCAATGCCTGAGTTGTCTCGACATACAGCACACCATTCTTCACATAGTATCGCACAGGTTCATTGTCAACGGCATTGACTCCAGCCTGAGAAGGATTGGTAATAATGCCAAGAGTGCCAACCACATCAAGCACATTCACCTTCAGGTCGCTGTTCACATCGGCAGCCTCAAAGATAAATGGTTGTGGGTCTTGATAGGTGATATATGCAACCTCTGTCACCACGTCGGCAATGTCCACACCCATGCTACCGTTGGCATCACCCTTCTGTGCGGTGAGCGGTGTAGCGGCTACAGCATTGCTCAGGGCGTGCGAGGTCAGCGAGGTGGTGAGTTGCTTGATCACGTAGTAGTAGGTAGTGCCGGGCACTACATCGTAGTCTACAAATGAGGTTTCTGCACTTTCTATCACAGTGGGGTTAATAATTATGCTATCACTGCTTACTCCGGCATCATTCATCGTATAGCGATAAATGTTGTATCCAAGCAAGTCTGCAAAGTCCTCCTCGTCTGTCTCCCAAGTGAGCGATACCTTGCCCAGTCCTGCCTCGGCCATTAAGCCCGTAGCCATAGAACCGGCGGCAGCTACCTCTACATTGAAGCGGGTGTCCTCGATGGGAATTTCAAAATACTCGTTATCCTCGGCACCCGATACATAAATGCGGTTGAGTCCATCTGCATCAGTCTTTCCTGTAATAGTGAGGTAAGCTGTATAGATAGTGCCTTCCTCATTCCAACTGCCATCCTCTGCAATAGTGTGTGAGGTATAGGGCGGGCGCACACCCATAGCAATCATAGGTGCAACATCCTTGTTCATGGGTCTATTGAAGTAGACTTCAAACTTGTGTTTGCCTACACCAAGAGGAGGCATCTGCTCAAACTCGTCTTGAGCGTCGTAGCCGTTAACGACCACCTTCCAGACGATACCGTGGGCCTCTTCATATGGAGAAGATTTTAGATTGTCTAATAGAACAACAGAATTACTCTGTGGGTGTAACGGATGATTCATATCAAAAATACCCCATTGAACTATTTCTGGATTAGTGGAGCCCAAATATGCGACGGGATTGTAAACAAAGATTTCGTCGTGGTCTATACCAATATTATTTAAATTCTTTTCACTATCAAAATTACTGTGTATATTTACTTTGCTGTTAAGGATGCCGGCCTCTTGTGTAGCGTCTGTCCATATTATTCCATTAGAAGAGGTACTGCTTCCCAATCTATTGCCAGAAAAATTACCCACAATATTTGAATAAAAGTTCTGAAGAAGACCATTAGAATAATCATACCATAAAACACCTACATGATTATAAAAGAAGTTTGAATTTAGGAATTTAGAAAATCCGGATATTAATCTATTACCTCTGTTGTATGCGAATATGCAATTTTCAAATGTTGCATAGTCATTCTTTATGGAGCCCGTTAAGTGTTCAAATCTCACATATTTTATTGTTGTATATGAAAAATGGAAAGTTCCATGTGGTTCTATATTGTGTTCTGCATTTGTAAATACGATTAACTTACCAGGAGTTCCTTCGCAAATAAGGTTCCCTTCATTGACAAATCCTGTGTTCCCTTTGAACCTTAAAACCGTCCCTGGCTTTATTGTCAAGGTGACACCTTCTGGAATTGCTAACTTTTTTGTTACAATATAATGAACATCTGGATAAAGGGTCATATCCTCCGTAATTATACCTCCTATTTCCACGCCATTCTCGGCTGTCAGAATAATCTCCTGTTCGAAATCTTCAGTGATATTATCACAAGTAGCACGCAATACCATACAGATACGACGGCCATCCACACAATTGGTATTTACCTTGAAGCGTACAGGATTGGCGCTCTTATTCTTGCCGTAACTACTCAATTCCTTGCCAAAGTCCACATCACTGTCTAATATCTCCACTACCGTTGGATCTTCTGTCTCTGCCAACTCCAAAGAGAAACGGATGTTCTTTGCTTGTCCCCACTCGTTGCGCAGTGTGGGATAGAAAGCGATGGTCTCGCCAGCATCGGGACGACCGTCGCCATCTCCACCTTCTGCATCATCCAATATATATGTCACCAAACCAAGTGAAGGTTTGCGGTCGGCATCGGTAATCTTATAGACTGCTTCGAAGTCCACCAACTGATTGGCATTCTTCTTACGAGCATGGATGAGGTCACCGAAGAGGATTTCCCAATTGCCATACTCCTTCACCTGAAGCAAGCGAGAGATACCACCTGCCACATAGGGGCAAGCCATAGAGGTACCACTAAGTGCCTTGTACTTACCACCAGGGAAGGTACTTGTTATCTGTGCACCAGGAGCACGGAGCTCATAGTTGTAGAGTTGATTCTCGTTATAGAGTGAGAACACAGGACCATCCTCATCAAAGTTACTGAACGATGCCAAACCACCATCCTTGGTGCTGGCCTCTACACCTAACACAAAGGTGAAGGCAGCGGGGAACATCGGACCATTGTCCATCCTTCCATTCACAGGGCAAATGTGTGCATAGATACACTTGCCATCATTACCCGCAGCAGCTACGAGCACGGCCGTGCTGTATGCTTTGGCCAGCGCCTGCTCTTCGGCGAGTGAGTAGCCATAGCCACCGATACTCATGCTGATGACGTCGGCTCCATTGGCGGCCGCATAGTCGATACCCTTGATGATGGTGGCTACATCGCCCGTACCGTCGCTCTGCATTACGGTAACAGGCATGATGAGTGCATCGGGGTTGGCACCGGTGATACCAATCTTGTTACCGCCTACTGCAGCAGCGATACCAGCACAGTGGGTACCATGACCGTTCCAGTCACCTATACGACCAGTCTGGTTCACGAAGTCCCAACCGTGTAGGTCATCGGCAAAACCGTTGGCGTCGTCATCCTCCTCCTCGGCACCATTTGCCTCAGCTGCGTTGGTCCAGATATTGTCCTTCAGGTCGGGGTGGTCGATGTCAATACCCGTATCAAGGATGGCTATTACGGGTCGTTTGTCAGTAATGGTTTTCTGCTTCTGAAGGAAATCAAGTTTCAATTGGCCGTGTCCCCACTGTTGCCCCTTCAAGGGGTCGTCGCCTGCAGCTACCTCTCCGCTTGAGAGTGAGTACACAACATAGTTGGGTTCTGCAAACTCCACCTCGTCAAGAGCAGAAATCTTCTCTATTGCCTCATGGACATTTACCTTGTTTTTATCAAAAGTGAGGCGATAGAGATAGCTCATGTCGCTATCATAGATAGTTTTACCTGAAACGGAGCGCAAGGCGCGTGCACCAGGCACCACCTTAGAACCTGTGAGCGGCATCAAGGCTTCGCCTGTTGTGATGCCCAGTTCACCAAGCACTTTGTCCACTGTGTTCATGCCCGAAGTGACACCACGCTTGAGTGTGCGTACCTTCACTGCACTGGTGGGCTTGAACTTGACGATCATCTCGCCCTCCCGATAGTTAAGTGCGGCGTGACGGTCAATCTTTACTACCTCGTCAACATTGTTGTTAGACTGGGCAAACAACGATGCAGATGCCAACATGGTGGCAACAAAGAGAAAGAATCGCATTTTCATAATATGTATTGAATCAAAAAAACTCTTCCCATCAATCGGCCCCAGATTGACAAACCCCGTAAGTAAGTTCTCGTACATACACACAAAAAACGTGGAGCCAGTCTGATGCCCGTTCCACGCTGTAAAGGCCTTCGCATTGCCCGGATTGTCGAAACGAGCAACGCTGAAAGCCCCACGCCGATGAGTATATATTTTACCCTGCAAGGCCATGGTGGCTTACGCCAATAGCCAGTGAGGGGGTATATAAACATCCCAAGGGGCGTTCCCGTTGCTTTGTTTTTGACAGACCGTTTGAATGTGCGAGATTCTTACAGCGTCAACATCAAAGCGTTCAGTTACGCCTTTTTATATGTATGTGCCATGCCCGCATCCCACCCAAGGGGCTTTCAGCATAGACTATGACTATGCAAATATATACCTTTTAAAAATAACAAAGAAAGATTACATAAAAATCAAACAAATCGGGCATTAGACAGCCACCTCTGTGCGGCTCGGCATAGCAAATGGAAAATGCTTCGCATCTTCCTTTGCTCTGCTCTCGCCTTGCACTACCTTTAGATAAGGTAGGCTGCGGCTCGGGATAGCAAATGGAAAATGCTTCGCTTCTTCCTTTGCTCTGCTCTCGCCTTGCACTACCTTTGCCCCCGTGTTCTGCGCAGAACGACAATGCTTGCTTCCTTATTATATATATAGAAGAGAAATGAAAACGATAACTACCGCGGACGGAAGGCCACAGGAGCCTGTGCTCACACTGGCCATGTGTCAGGCGCTGCGATGCCTGGCTATAGTGGCCATTATGTGCCATAACTTTGTGCACTGGTTGCCGGGGGCGGCTATCGAAAACGAATATACCTACGAGGCGCAGAAGGCGGTGACGTGGTGGCAGATGACTTGCACGGGAGGCGTGGACGCGTGGTGGCAGTGGATTTCCTACTTGGGACACTACGGCGTGCCTGTGTTTGCCTTTCTGAGTGCCTACGGCCTGACGCTGAAGTATGAGGCCGTGCAGCCGCGGCCTGCCTTCGTGCCCTTTATGCGCTTTCATTACCTCAAGATGCTGCGCATGATGGCTGTGGGACTGCTGCTCTACTGGCCTGTGTGGTTCGTAGGAGGGCATGACATGCTGCACGCCTTCGGCTATCTTGGGGCACAACTGCTCATGGTGGCTACGCTGTACCCTGTGCCGGGCGCGATGGTGGACCCTGGGCCATACTGGTACTTTGCGCTCATGCTGCAGCTCTACGCCGTGTGGCGCCTGCTGCTGTGCGGACGGCGGTGGACGTGGGGTGTGGCGCTGGCGGTGGGCTGCACGGCGGTGCAAATGCTCTGCCAGAGCGACGGCCACGTGCTGGCCTGGCTGCGCTACAACTGCGTGGGCAACATGCTGCC
>CALZMK010000060.1 GCA_945788545.1 uncultured Prevotella sp. | reverse complement strand
GAGAAGAAGCAGGATGCCAACATCAAGTTCCTCATCCAGCAGGCTAATCTCCGTTCAAGCGAGTTGAAGAACAACTCTGTCAAGGAGTTCGTAAACCTTCTTAACAAGATTCAGCAGGAGAAGGAGACACTTGCCCTGAAGAACATCGAGGTATCTGCTTATGCTTCACCTGATGGTGGTTTTGAGCTCAACGACAAGTTGGCCAACAAGCGCCAGAGCAACACCGAGACATACGTAAAGCAGCAGTTGAAGAACACCAAGAACACCGGTGCTTCTGTAGATGCAAAATACACAGCCCAGGACTGGGAGGGATTCCAGGAATTGGTTAAGGTGTCTAACATCCAGGACAAGGATGTTATCCTCCGCGTGCTTTCAATGTACAAGGATCCTGAGGAGCGCGAGCAGCAGATTAAGAACATGAGTTCTGTATTCCGTGAGCTTGCCGATGGTATCCTTCCCCAGCTTCGTCGTTCACGCATGACCATCAACTACGAGGTTATCGGTCGCAGCGATGAGCAGATCAAGGAGCAGTACAAGAGCGACGCCAAGCAGCTGAGCCTTGAGGAGCTTCTTTACAACGCAGCACTCACAAACAATGCTGCCGAGAAAGAGGATATCTTCAAGACCACAACCAACCTCTTCCCCAACGATGCACGCGCATTCAACAACCTCGCCACATTGGCTTACCAGCGCGGCGACTACAGTGCAGCCAAGTCATATGCACAGAAGGCTCTTGGCATTGATGCCAACAATGCCGACGCAAAGGCTAACCTTGGCCTTGTGGCTCTCGCAGAGGGTGATGTGGCAAAGGCTGAGAACCTGATTTCACAGGCATCTGGCGCAAGCAACATCCAGGAAGCTCTCGGCAACCTGCATATCGCACAGGGTAAATATGCTCAGGCTGAACAGGATCTTGCAAACACCAACAGCAACACTGCTGCATTGGCTCAGATCCTCAACAAGAACTACAGCGCTGCTGCAAGCACTCTGAGCAACATCAAGAACCCCGACGCTACAACTGACTATCTCAAGGCTATCCTCAGCGCACGCCAGGGCAACACCTCTGATGCTGCCTCTGCTTTGCGCAATGCCATCAGCAAGGATTCTGTTTGGGCTAAGTATGCTGCCCAAGACCTTGAATTGCTCAACGTCAGCAAGTAAGGAATGAAAAAAATCTTAGGATATATCCTACTCACCCTGATTGTGGTTTCATGTGGCACCGAAAGCGGACATTTCCGCATCAAGGGACGCCTGAGGAGCTTCAATCAGGGTGAGTTCTATGTTTATAGTCCTGACGGGGGACTCTCGGGCATGGACACTATCAAGGTGGCTGACGGGCGTTTTTCTTACGAGACGACGCTTAACGACGAGGCTACCTTCATCATTGTGTTCCCCAACTATTCCGAGCTGCCTGTATTCGGAAAATCAGGAGCCACTGCTGAGATCAGTGGCGATGCCTCCCACCTGAAAGAAGTGGAGATAAAGGGCGAAAAGGACAACGAGGCAATGACCGCCTTCCGTCTGTCCATTGCAAACATGACTCCGCCACAGACCAAGAAAGCTGCGGAGGAATACATCGCCAAGAATCCGAAGAGTATCGTGAGCCTGTATCTCATCAGAAAATATCTTATCAATATATCAGAACCTGACTATGAGAAGGCATACTCGCTGACAAAGGCAATGGTTGATGCCGACAAGAACAATGCAAGGGCTTCGATGTTGGCAACCCAACTGAAAGAGCTCAAGGGCGTGAAGAAAGGCGGACGCCTACCCTCATTCAGCGCAGTGGATATTGACGGCAAGGCTGTGTCGGGTGCAAAACTCAAAGGTAAGCTCAACGTCATCATCAGTTGGGCTGGATGGAACTACGAAAGTGTTACTCTGCAACGCGAACTGAGAAAGCAAAAAAAGACATACGGCGACAGACTGCAGGTGATAGGAATATGTCTGGACGCCGATACAGTCCACTGCAGACGCACAATGAGAACCGACTCACTTCAATGGCAGACAATCTGCGACCAAAAGTTATGGGAATCGCCCACCGTGAGGCAACTGGCCATCACTACAGTGCCAGGCAACATAGTGGCCGACTCCAACGGAAGGATTATCGCAGTCAACATGCCAAAGGACAAGCTAAAGGAGTTGATTGAGAAACAACTAAAATAAGGACATAGAATGAGGTGGGACGTATTGGGAGAAGAGAATAATAAGTTAAGGGAGTTCGTCAGATTCTGTATCGTTGGCGTGATAGCTGCAGGAATTCATTATCTGGTTTACTTTCTTCTGCAATTGATAGACGGGGGAAGCGTGTGGCTGAGCATCGCCTATACCATCGGATACATAGTAAGTCTCGTTTGCAACTTCTTCCTTACCACCTATTTCACGTTTCGCTCCAAAGTCTCAGTGAAGAAGGCGGCAGGTTTCAGTTTTAGTCACATTGTCAACTACACGTTGCATATGGTACTCTTTAATCTGTTTATCTCGCTTGGCATCAACCGGCTCATCGCACCAATACTCGTGCTTATGATAGCGGTGCCTACAAACTTCACCATACTGCATTTCGTATATCGCAAAAAGAAAGAATAATAAACACACTATACAATGGAAGAAAAGAAATACAAGAGAACAACTGTCACGGCTGCGCTTCCCTATGCCAACGGAGGCGTACACATCGGTCACCTCGCCGGTGTATATGTGCCGTCTGACATCTACGTGAGATACCTACGCTTAAAGAAGCAGGAAGTAATATTCATTGGCGGCAGCGACGAGCATGGTGTGCCCGTCACTATACGCGCGCGCCAAGAGGGCATCACCACCCAGGAGGTGGTTGACCGCTATCACAACCTCATCAAAAAGTCATTCGAGGATTTCGGTATATCATTCGACATATATAGTCGCACCACTTCAGACATCCACCATAAGTTTGCCTCCGATTTCTTCCGTACGCTCTATGACAAGGGTGAACTGGAAGAGCACACCGAGTTGCAGTACTGCGACGAGGTGACAGGCGAATTCCTTACCGACCGCAACATTGTGGGTACATGTCCAAGATGCGGTGCCGAGGGTGCCTATGGCGACCAGTGTGAGAAATGTGGCGCTACACTCTCTCCCGACGAACTTATTAACCCCACAAACAAGAATAATCCTGGTCACGGTCTTGTAAAGAAACCCACCAAAAACTGGTATCTTCCACTTGGCAAATATCAGGATTGGCTCAAGCAGTGGATACTCGAAGGCCACAAGGAGTGGCGTCCCAACGTATATGGCCAGTGCAAGAGTTGGCTTGACATGGACCTTCAGCCGCGAGCCATGACCCGCGACCTCGAATGGGGTATCCCTGTACCAGTAGAGGGTGCCGAGGGCAAAGTGCTCTACGTATGGTTTGACGCCCCCATCGGATATATCTCCAACACCAAGGAACTCTGCGACGCCAAGCCAGAGCAGTGGGGAACATGGGAGAAATGGTGGAAGGACGAGGACACACGCCTTGTACATTTTATCGGCAAGGACAACATCGTGTTCCACTGCATCGTCTTCCCCGTAATGCTCAAGGCACACGGAAGCTACATCCTTCCCGACAATGTTCCCGCCAACGAGTTCCTCAACCTCGAGAACGACAAGATTTCCACCTCACGCAACTGGGCGGTATGGCTTCATGAATATCTGGAGGATATGCCCGGAAAGCAGGATGTACTGAGATATGTGCTCACCGCAAATGCACCAGAGACCAAGGACAACAACTTCACTTGGAAGGATTTCCAGGAACGCAACAACAGCGAGTTGGTTGCCATCTATGGCAATTTCGTCAACCGTGCCCTACAGCTCACCAAGAAATATTGGAATGGAGTTGTTCCCGCCTGTGGCGAACTGCAGGATGTTGACCGTCAGGCTCTCGACGAGTTTAAGGATGTGAAGAAAAACGTTGAGCAGATGCTCGACGCATATAAGTTCCGCGAGGCACAGAAGGAGGCTATGAATCTTGCCCGCATCGGCAACCGCTATATCACCGAGTGCGAGCCGTGGAAGGTGTGGAAGACCGACCCTAAGCGCGTTGAGACTGTATTGAACATCTCTCTGCAGCTTGTTGCCAATCTCGCCATTGCCTTCGAACCGTTCCTTCCTTTCAGTAGTGCCAAACTGCGCAAACTGATCAACCTTGAGTCTTTCGACTGGAACGAACTTGGAAGCACCGACCTGCTCAAACCGGGACATCAGTTGGCTGAACCCGAACTCCTCTTCGAGAAGATTGAGGACGAAACAATACAGAAGCAGCTCGACAAACTCGAGGCTACCAAGAAGGCCAACGAGGCAGCATCCTATAAGGCAGCTCCCATCAAGGACACTATCGACTTCGAGACATTCGAGAAGCTCGACATCCGTGTGGGTCATGTCAAGTCATGCGAGAAGGTAAAGAAATCCAAGAAGCTACTCAAGTTCATCCTCGACGACGGAACAGGTGAAGACCGCACTATCCTCAGCGGTATCGCCGAGCATTGGAATCCCGAGGAACTCGTGGGAAAAGACGTGCTGTTCATTGCCAATTTTGCCCCACGCAAGATGATGGGCTTCGAGAGTCAGGGAATGATTCTCTCCGCAGTGGATTTCGATGGTTCTCTTGCTGTCACTTCCCTGCTTCGCGGTGTAAAGCCCGGAAGTCAAGTTGGGTAAATAGTAATATATAAAAGAAATACAATGATACAATCAATGACTGGCTACGGAAAAGCTGTCGTAGCCTTCGAAGACAAGAAGATCAACGTGGAGGTCAAGTCGCTCAACAGTAAGTCACTTGACCTTTCCACCCGTATTTGTCCACTCTATCGTGAGAAAGAGATGGAGATAAGGCAGATTATCGCTAAGACACTCGAACGAGGTAAAATAGATTTCAGTATTTGGATTGAGAAAGATGCCTGTTCAGAAGCCACTCCTATCAACAAGGAACTGATGAAGGTATATTACTCCCAGATATGCGACATAGTGTCAACAGCAGGCATACCCGAGCCACAGGACATTTTCGCCACTCTGTTGAGGATGCCGGATGTGATGACCAAGACCGATTTGGAGGTTCTCACCGATGGCGAGTGGGCTGTTGCAAGGAATGGCATCGAGATGGCTCTTCAGCAACTTGTTGACTTCCGTTGTCAGGAGGGTGCAGCCCTTCAACGCAAGTTTACCGAGAAGATCGACAACATCCAGCAACTTATGTCGGAAATTGAGCCCTACGAGAAGTCGCGTGTAGAAAAGATACGCCAGCGCATCATCGATGGACTCAGCACCATACCCGAGGTGGAATACGACAAGAACCGCCTTGAGCAAGAGTTGATATATTATATCGAGAAACTTGACATCAGCGAGGAGAAGCAACGTCTTGCCAATCACCTCAACTATTTCCGCGAGACAATGGCAGAGGAAGGTCATGGTGTGGGCAAGAAACTCGGTTTCATTGCCCAGGAAATGGGTCGCGAAATCAACACCACTGGTTCGAAGAGCAATCAGGCGGAGATGCAGAATATCGTGGTAAAGATGAAGGACGAGCTCGAGCAGATCAAGGAGCAAGTGCTGAATGCTCTTTAAAATGAAGTCAATGAAAGGTAAACTGATAATATTCTCTGCCCCGTCAGGCACGGGAAAGAGTACGATAATAAACTGGCTGATGCAGGAGCATGCTGAGCTGAATATGGCTTTCAGCATATCCTGCACAAGCCGTGCGCCTCGCGGTACGGAGCGCAATGGAGTGGAATATTTCTTCCTCACTCCCGACGAGTTCCGCCATCGCATTGAGGCCGGTGAGTTTCTCGAATACGAGGAGGTATATACCGACCGCTTCTACGGCACATTAAAATCCCAAGTGGAGCACCAATGTAACGAGGGTCAGAACGTAGTGTTCGACGTCGATGTCAAGGGTGGTTGCAATATCAAGCAGCACTACGGCGATCGGGCATTGAGCATATTCATCATGCCGCCATCTGTGGCCGAACTGCGTCGCCGACTGGAGTCGCGTGCTACAGATGCCCCCGAGGTCATCGACCAGCGCATTGCGCGTGCGGAATACGAGATAAGCTTTGCCAACAAGTTTGACAAGGTGGTAGTGAACGACGATTTGGATAAGGCGAAGGACGAGGTTTTGGGAATAATAAAACAATTCCTCATTAAATGAAGCCCACTGGCATTTTCGGAGGCTCGTTCAATCCGATACACAACGGCCATATCTCCTTGGCAAGGCAGATATTGCATAAAGGCGGTCTCGACGAGATTTGGTTTGTGGTGTCACCACAGAACCCTCTCAAGTCGTCGGATAGCCTTGCCGATGATGCCTATCGTCTATCACTTGTAGAGGCTGCCCTTGCGGGAGAATCCTCTTTAGTGGCAAGCGACTATGAGTTTCACATGCCCCGTCCGTCGTATATGTACGACACTCTCACGTCAATGCAACGTGATTATCCCGACCGGGAATTTATACTCATCATTGGGGGCGACAATTGGACGATGTTCCACCGATGGTATAGGTGGGAAGACATACTCCGCAATTTCAGGATAATAATCTATCCCCGTAAGGGTGCCGACATCGACATCGCCACCCTACCCGCCAATGTACGGATGATAGAGACAGAATTATACGACATCAGTAGCACTGAAATAAGAAATAAGATAAGCAAGGGCGAGGACATATCAAGTCTGGTGCCCGAAGCAATAGTAAAATTAATAAAGGTATGAAGAAAATTGGATATCTACTATCAAGAGCATTCACCCCTATCAGGGTGAACTTTGCCTTCTTTGTGTTCATGTTTCTTCTGGGTTATGCCTGTACGCAGCTCGAAGTGCCTGACAAGAAGGGTTACTATCCCTATTCTCTTGCTCCTATAGAACTGTTTCTCGACCTATATGTCGTATGCCTCATCCTTAGTTTTATCCCGATAAAGATAAGACGTTGGATAAGGGCCACCATGTATGCCATTCTCTATCCCGTATCGATCATCGATATGTATTGCTTCGTGAGGTTTGGCTCTACCCTGACTCCCACCATGCTCCTGCTTGTGGGCGAGACCAACAGCAGCGAGGCATCGGAATTTTTCACCACATATCTCGACTGGGGCCTTCTCCTCTCCCCCATCGGACTTATCCTCCTTCTTATGCTTGCCCATATTGCGTGCAATGTCATTGCGGCTCGACGCAAGGTGCATCCGGCAGTGAGACATAAGCTGACGGGGCGCATTGGCAGAATATACAAAAAACTATCGCCGTCGGAGAAGGCAAAGGTGAGTATAGGTGCCGCCGCAGGCGGACTGCTCGGCGTGCTGTCGTTGATACTGTTGTATAATGGATACACCGAGACCATCAACAACAAACTCGCCACTGTAAGACTGATGTCATATAAGAACATCGGCGATGTAGAGCATGAACTCACGCAGAAAGGGAAAGCCAATCTCTATCTCCCCATCTATCGACTTGCATTTAGCATTTACGCCAATAAGTTGGCGTCCAAGCAAGTTGACAAACTGGTTGCGGGCATCAAGGACGTGAAGGTCGATTCATGCACATTCCGCAGTCAGCATATAGTATTTGTCATCGGCGAGAGCTACAATAAACATCATTCCCAACTCTATGGTTATCCCCACGAGACAACCCCCCGGCAGATAGAACTGCGGCGCAAGGGCAATCTAATTCCCTTCACCGATGTCATTGCGCCAT
>CALZMK010000059.1 GCA_945788545.1 uncultured Prevotella sp. | reverse complement strand
ACCTGAAACAGAGCCATCATAACCAACCTGTAAACAAGAGCAGTTGAAGGTCGTGGGTGAGACCGTTGGTGTGCCTGTTTATACCGAACCCGACAACAAGAATGTAGTTGAGATTGCAAATAATGCCATCAAGGAGGCTAAGGCCAAGGGCAATGATGTCGTAATCGTGGATACTGCCGGACGTCTGGCTGTTGACGAGGAGATGATGAACGAGATTGCTACTCTCAAGAATGCACTCAATCCAGACGAGACACTCTTCGTGGTGGACTCAATGACGGGTCAGGATGCTGTGAATACTGCCAAGGAATTTAACGACCGACTGGATTTCGACGGAGTCGTGCTCACTAAGCTCGATGGTGACACTCGTGGTGGTGCTGCATTGTCGATTCGTACTGTTGTCACCAAACCTATCAAGTTTGTGGGTACGGGCGAGAAGATGGAGGCTATCGATGTGTTCCATCCCGAACGTATGGCCGACCGTATCCTCGGTATGGGTGATATCGTCAGTCTCGTGGAGCGCGCCCAACAGCAGTTTGACGAGAAACAGGCAAGGGAACTCGAAAAGAAGATACGCAAGAATAAGTTTGACTTCAACGACTTTATGAGCCAAATCCAGCAAATCAAGAAAATGGGTAATATAAAGGATTTGGCTGCCATGATTCCTGGTGTGGGAAAGGCTATTAAGGATGTTGACATCGATGATAATGCGTTCAAGTCGATAGAGGCTATCATCAACAGTATGACTCCCAAGGAGCGCACCAATCCTGAGATTATCAATCAAAGCCGTCGTATGCGCATTGCCAAAGGTTCGGGTACCAATATTCAGGAGGTGAACCGTCTGCTCAAGCAATTCGACCAGATGAGAAAGATGATGAAGATGGTGTCTGGTATGAACAGCAGTAAGATGATGCAGATGGCTGCGGCTATGAAGAATATGAAGGGCGGTATGCCTGGACTATAAATGAAGAGTGAATATTTAGAATATAATAATTGATTGATATGCAATTGATAGATGGAAAGGCCACTGCTGCCGCTATAAAGCAGGAAATTGCCGAGGAAGTGAAGGCTATTGTTGCCGCTGGGGGGAAACAGCCTCATTTGGCTGCTGTTCTCGTGGGACATGACGGTGGCTCAGAGACTTATGTAAAGAACAAGGTGTTGGCTTGTGAGGCTTGTGGCTTCAAGTCAACTCTCATAAGATATGAGGACGACATCACCGAGGATGAACTTCTCGCATGTGTGGATCGTCTGAACAAGGATGCTGATGTGGATGGATTTATCGTGCAGTTGCCCTTGCCCAAGCATATCGACGAGCAGAAGATTATCGAGGCTATCGACTATCGCAAGGATGTGGATGGATTCCATCCCGTGAATGTCGGTAGGATGGCTATTGGTCTGCCGTGTTTCATCTCGGCCACCCCTCTCGGCATCGTGACATTGCTTCGCAGGTATGGCATAGAGACAAGTGGAAAGAAATGTGTAGTGCTCGGAAGAAGCAATATCGTGGGCAAACCGATGGCTCAGTTGATGATGCAAAAGCAATATGGCGACAGTACAGTTACAGTTTGCCACAGTCATTCGGCTAATCTGAAGGAGGAGTGCAGGGAGGCTGACATAATTATTGCCGCTATTGGTCGTCCTGACTTCGTTACGGCTGATATGGTGAAGGAGGGGGCTGTCATTATTGATGTCGGTACTACTCGTGTGCCCGACGCTTCGCGCAAGAGTGGATACAGGCTCAATGGAGATGTCAAGTTTGACGAGGTGGCTCCCAAATGCTCGTATATCACTCCTGTTCCTGGAGGAGTGGGACCGATGACAATCTGTTCGCTGATGAAGAATACATTGGCGGCAGGTAAGAAGGAATACTACAAGTGACAATAGCAAGCTCAAGTGTGTCGGATATGGATAGTCGTGACTATTACAAGCAGGGCAATGAGTGCAGGAAAAGGGGAAATTTCGGAGAGGCCATAAATTGCTATATCAAGGCCATCGAATTGGATCCTGACAGTCCTGCAGTTGAAGCCAAGGCAATGCTTGAGGACATACTCAACTTCTATAATAAGGATGCATATAATCCTTGAAATGAAATAGATTGAAGTTTTTAATTTACCAAGATATGAGCAAAATTAGAGGTGCCATTGTCGTTGATACCGAGAGATGTAAGGGATGCGCACTTTGCGTGAATGCCTGCCCTCAGGATGTCATCGCTTTGGCAAAGAAAGTTAACGTCAACGGGTATCCGTTTGTGGAGGTTGTCAACCAGGACAACTGCATCGGTTGTGCTTCTTGTGCAATCGTATGTCCTGACGGATGTATTACTGTTTACAGAAAGAAAATGGAGGATTGACATGAAGAACGAAACACAGGAAGTAACATTGATGAAGGGCAACGAGGCTATAGCCCGTGCTGCCATCAGATGCGGTGTTGACGGATTCTTTGGTTATCCCATCACTCCGCAGAGTGAGATTATTGAGACGCTTGCGCTCGACAAACCATGGGAGACTACGGGTATGGTGGTGGTGCAGGCTGAGAGCGAGGTGGCTGCCATCAATATGGTGCATGGTGCTGCCGGAGCCGGCAAGAAGGCTTTCACGTCTTCTTCAAGTCCGGGTGTGGCATTGATGCAGGAATGTATATCCTATATGGCTGGATCAGAGATACCAGGAGTAGTGGTGAATGTGCAGAGAGGAGGTCCTGGATTGGGTACTATACAACCCTCGCAAAGTGACTATCTGCAGGCTACCAAAGGTGGAGGTAATGGTGACTATAACGTCATCGTACTTGCCCCTGCATCTGTACAAGAGATGGCCGACTTTGTTGACTTGGCATTCGAACTGGCATTCAAGTACAGAAATCCGGCCATGATTCTTAGCGATGGTGTTATCGGACAGATGATGGAGAAGGTGGTGCTGCCGCCATATAAACCTCGTCGCACTGAGGAAGAGATTAGGCAACAGTGCCCTTGGGCTACTATCGGACGCACAAAGGATCGCAAACCGAATATCCTGACTTCTCTCGAACTCAAACCCGAGGCTATGGAGCAGCATAATATCCACCTGCAGAAGAAATATGCCGAGATTGAGGCCAATGAGGTGAGATATGAGACTTCGCAATGCGAGGATGCCGATTATATCATAGTGGCTTTCGGAAGTGCCGCACGATTGGCTCAGAAGGCTATCGAGATTGCACGACAGGAGGGTATAAAGGTGGGATTGTTCCGACCTATCACTCTTTGGCCTTTCCCAAAAAAGGAAATCGACGAGATTGCTCGTGGAAAGAAGGGTATTCTTGTGGCTGAGATCAATGCCGGACAGATGGTTGACGATGTTCGTCTGGCTATCAATGGCAAGGAACCTGTTGAATACTTCGGACGACTTGGGGGCGTAGTGCCCGAACCTGACGAGATTGTTGTTGCCCTTAAAAATAAACTCATGTAGATTATGGCAAGAAACGAAGAAATAATTGCACCGGAGAATCTGGTGTACAAGAAACCAGAACTGATGAACGATGTGCCTATGCACTATTGCCCTGGATGTAGCCATGGTGTCGTTCACAAACTTGTTGCGGAAATTATCGAGGAGATGGGCTTGGAGGATAAAACCGTAGGTGTATGTCCTGTCGGTTGCGCCGTATTTGCCTATAGATACCTTGACATCGACTGGCAGGAAGCTGCTCATGGACGTGCGCCTGCTGTTGCCACGGCTATCAAGCGACTCTGGCCTGACCGTCTCGTCTTTACATATCAGGGTGATGGCGACTTGGCTTGCATCGGTACATGCGAGACTATCCATGCCCTAAATAGGGGAGAGAATATTGTCATCATTTTCATCAATAACGCTATCTATGGTATGACTGGCGGTCAGATGGCTCCTACAACACTCATGGGTCAGAAAACAAGTACGTGTCCATACGGACGTGTGCCTGAGCTTCATGGATATCCTTTGAAAATAACCGAGATTGCCGCTCAACTTGAGGGTACTTGTTATGTCACTCGACAGAGTGTGGAGTCGGTTCCGGCTATACGTAGCGCCAAGAAGGCAATACGCAAGGCTTTCGAGGCTTCAATGGCAGGGAAGGGCAGTTCGCTTGTCGAGATCGTATCTACCTGCAACAGTGGTTGGAAACTGTCGCCTGTGCAGGCCAATGAATGGATGAAGGAACACATGTTCAAGTTCTATCCCAAGGGGGATATCAAGGACACTATTCATTAAATAAACAGATAATAGTGAGATTATTATGAAAAAGGAAATTATTATATCAGGATTCGGTGGACAGGGCGTTCTCTCAATGGGAAAGATTCTTGCTTATTCCGGTCTGATGGAAGATAAGGAGGTGACATGGATGCCTGCCTATGGACCTGAACAACGTGGAGGTACGGCTAATGTGACGGTTATCGTTAGCGATGACCCGATAAGTTCTCCTATCCTTAGTTCGTTTGATGTGGCTGTGGTGCTCAACCAACCGTCGCTCGACAAGTTCCTACCAAAAATCAAATCGGGAGGTATTCTTATCTACGACAGTTATGGCATCATCAATCCCCCGTCGAGGGATGATATATCTATCTATCGTATCGACGCGATGGACAAGGCTGCTGAACTCAAGAACGCCAAGGTGTTTAACATGATTGTGCTTGGTGGATTGTTGAAGGTATGCCCCGTGATAAGTCATGATGGTGTGGAAAAAGCCTTATACAAGACTCTTCCTGAACGTCATCATGGGTTGATACCATTGAATATGCAGGCTCTTAAGGAGGGGGCGGGAATCATCGAATTACAATCGTAATCGTTGTATCCCTCCACATTCCACAAGGTGCTCAAAGCATCCTTCGGCAGGGAATAAACCGGCATATATGCCTGCGCAAAGTAATACACCGCCGTGTGCGAATATCACCACACGGCGGTATTCTTTTGCTCTCAGCTCATCCAGAAAATCCGACACTCTCTTGTAAAGGTCGGGAAATCCTTCGCCTCCTGTGGCTCTCAGGTGCATATAGTCGTCATACCACATCTGGAGTGCATCGTCCTTTATCTCATCATACTTCTGCATCTCCCATTCTCCCATGTTCATCTCCTTCAACCGGTTGTCTTTCACGGGATTGGCATATCCGCAAAAGGCCGCTAATTTCATGGCTCGCGTCAGTGGAGACGAGTAAACAATGTCGGGAGATATTCCATCCGACAGTATTTCATCGAGGTTCTTGCGAGTCAGCAAAGCCTCGGCTTCGAACGTGTCTGCAACTGGCACGTCCGACCATCCGTAGCATGTGCCTTTGGGCACTCCTACGTGTGTGTGTCTTATCATTATTATGTCCATACGGTTGCAAAAATACAAAAATATTCTTTTATAACTAAAAAAAATAAGTAAAAAGTTAGGATTTTCATATTTTTTTTGTAATTTTGCATCATGAATGCGATAAAAAAGATATTTTATATATTACTTTTATTGGTCACATTTGTTTTTTCTACTAACTCTTTAGCTGATAGTGTTGATAAAGTGACTAAGAATGAGGTTGTTGGTGATAGTTGTAAAATTGCAAAGTTTGCTGTCTCCAACAATATCCTGTATATATGCTCATACAATACGGATTCAAGAAGTACGGCCGAAGCATTAGAGCCGTTTGTGAGGCGTTGTAATGAGATTGATCCATCACGACAGGTCATTATAGAGAGCATGGAATGTACAAGTATTAAGGAAGTATTCTCATATAAAAGAAAAATGAAGGGAATTCTTGGTAAATATATGGCTGACGGGCATGCTCCTGCTCTTATCGTACTCATTGGACGTGAAGCTGTATCTACTTATCTCTCTTTAGATGAACCAGAATACAAGAAAATACCTATTGCTATCGGGTCGTGTAGTGCAAATATCATCTCCCTTCCCAATGACTCGGTGGATATTCGTAAGTGGCAACCTGAATCAAAGAATCTAAGATCTGATTTCCATGATTTTAATATCGTGGGAGGTTTCCTTACGTATTTTGACATTGACAAAAACCTTCAAATCATTCACACACTCTATCCAAATATAACTGAGTTCTCTCTTCTCACTGACAATTCTCTTGGAGGTGTGACTATGCAGGCATTGGTGAGGGATAAGGTGGCTGGGATGAAAGGCATTAAAATGAATTACATCGATGGACGTACTGAAACATATGCAAGTATGCTTCAGATTATCAGAAAAATGCCTAGTGACATGGCTCTACTTTTAGGTACATGGAGGGTGGATTGTAACGATAATTTTTCTATTGGAAATTCTTCCATGCAGGTGAACGAAAATAACCCCACATTGCCTGTCTTTTCTATTTCAGGTATCGGTATGAATGGACTTGCAATTGGCGGATATTATCCTGATTTTCGACATGATGGTGAGCGTTTGGCAGAAATCTGTATGGCATATCTTGAGCGATTTGAGCCTCAAGGATTTGTCTATGTTTCTAATAGCTCCAATTTTGATTACCAACTTATGGAGAGTTTTAATCTCAATAGGGATAGCCTGCCTTCCGAAAGTAATCTCTTGAATGAGCCGCTTTCTTTTATTGACGAATATAAGGACTGGTTTATTGGCGCAGGTATTCTTGCTGTCATATTGGCTCTTTCACAGTTGATTACACTGCATTTTATGGTCAAATTGAGAAGGATGAAGGAAGAACTCCAAATCCAGAGCGAGGAACTATTGATAGCAAAGGACAAGGCGGAAGAGTCGAATAGGATGAAATCGGCTTTTCTTGCTAATATGAGTCATGAAATTCGTACTCCACTCAATTCTATTGTAGGATTTTCAAGTTTGTTGACAAGCGACCAAATGACCTTGTCTAAAGAGGAAAAAGCGCATTTCAGCGATATTATCAAGCAAAACTCTGACGCATTGCTTAATCTTATTAATGATGTACTCGATTTGTCGCGAATTGAGACAGGACGAATGGCTATAAAAAAGGCTGATTGTGATGTCGTCGCTTTGGGAAAGTCTGTTCTCGAGTCTATGATAGTTACTTGTCGCAAACCGATTTCTTTTGATTTCAAATGTGACTTTGGCGAGTGCATAATTTCGACAGACGAAGCAAGACTTAGGCAGGTGCTCGTCAATCTATTTACCAACAGTATAAAGTTCAGCGAACAAGGCGCTATCGTATTGTCTATTTCAAGGAAGGCTGACGAGGGGATTTTGTACTTCTCTGTTACCGACAATGGATGTGGAATACCTGAAAAGGATGCTGAAAGAGTGTTTGAGCGTTTTGTGAAACTCGATCAGTTTAAGCAGGGAACTGGTATCGGTCTGCAGTTGTGCCAGCAATTCATAACGCGACTAGGAGGAAAAATATGGGTTGACACAACTTATAAGGATGGGGCAAGGTTTATTTTTACACACCCTCTATAATTTATTTTTTATCCATAATATATATATAATAAGGTGTAAATATACATCATTAAAGTTTAATTATTAAAATATGTTATAAAACACATATTTTTCGATGAAACATTTGGTGGGTTCAAAAAAAGTCCGTACCTTTGCATCCGCTTTCGAACAAAAACAGATGTTTTTATCGTTCGAACATAAAGAAAGAGTTCTTTGAAAGACTTACATAAACAGAGAAGTAGTACAAGAAGCGAATTACATTATTAATATATTGTAATTTGGGTATAAGATACGAACCGTCAATTTATAGATTGATAAGTTTGCTTTAGGCTTCAATACTTGGAGAGTCGTCCTGTTGAT
>CALZMK010000058.1 GCA_945788545.1 uncultured Prevotella sp. | reverse complement strand
AAATGATACCTGCAATCACGCCAATCACAAACAATAGTGTGACGATGATGGATAATACGCGTCCAGGCACGTGCAACTTGTGTTGCACGAACTTTACAATAGGATAGAGCAGGTAGGCCAACAGCCATGCTATGAAAAAGGGCAGCAATACACTGCTCAGATAGTTGGTCACAAAGAGGATGGCTCCCACCAAAAATGTGATGAGCATGCCTCTTACAAAGCGGTCGAATGTGATAGTCTTCTCCAGCATATTTCCTTATATATATGTTAAGTTATCTGACTTTTGGGTGCAAAATTACAAAACGTAATTAAAATTTGCAAAGATTTTGCTGTTTTTTTTGATACTTTGCCGATAATTGTGTACATTTGTAGCCAATATGGGCACATTATACATCATTCCCACCCCGGTGGGCAACATGGAGGATATGACATTCAGGGCCATAAGGATACTAAAGGAAGTGGATCTGATACTGGCCGAGGACACCCGCACGTCAGGTGTTCTGCTGAAGCATTTCGGTATTGAAAACCGGTTGATGTCGCATCATAAGTTTAATGAGCACGAGACATCTGCATCAGTGGTGGATCGACTGAGGGGAGGGCAGAACATAGCCCTGATAAGCGATGCCGGTACCCCAGGAATCAGTGACCCAGGCTTTTTCCTTGTGCGCGAGGCTGCCAAGGCTGGCATAGATGTGTTCACGCTTCCAGGAGCCACTGCCTTCGTTCCGGCACTTGTGACGAGTGGAATGCCTTGCGACCGTTTTGCCTTCGAGGGATTCTTGCCACAGAAAAAAGGCAGGCAAACCAAGATGGAGTCATTGCGATATGAGCAGCGCACGATGATATTCTATGAGTCGCCCCGTCGCTTGGTGAAGACTCTCAATCAGATGGCGGAGGTGTTTGGCGCTGAGCGTCCGGCTTGTGTATGCCGCGAGATATCCAAGATTCATGAGGATTGCCAGAGGGGCACTCTCAGTTCTCTCGCTCAACATTTCTCTGATCAGGAACCCCGAGGCGAGATTGTGCTTATTGTGGGTGGAGCCAATCCTGATACAGTTGTGGCTCAGAAAGAGGTTGAGGCAGAGTCGTCGGAGGATGTGCCAAGAAAGAAGAGCAAGTATCAATTAAAGCGAGGGCTTTAGTTGAAGAATTAAAAGATTAAAAAATTAAAAGATTAAAATATTAAAGATTTAAAGATATGAAGAAATTATTTTTAGCATCTCTTTGTTTGGCAGCCTTGGTAGGTTGTCAGGACAATAAGTCGAAAGTGGATGGTGCAGTCACTGCCGAGCGTGACTCGCTCAATAAGGTGATTGCCCAAAAAGACAACGAGATTAATGACATTATGTCCACCTTCAACCAGATTGAGGAGGGACTGCGTGAAATCGGTCAGGCTGAAGGTCGTATCAGTGTTGCAAGGGATGGCGAGGGTGCCAGTCGCACGCAACGTATTGCCGAGAACATGCAGTTTATCCAGCAGACTATGCAGCAGAATCGCGAACTCATCGACAAACTGAGAATGCAGCTACGCGAGAGCAGTATCAATGGTGAGCAACTCAAGAAGACCATCGAGAGTTTAGCCCTTCAACTTGAGGAAAAGGACAAGGAACTGCAGCAGTTGCGTGCAGAACTTGATGCCAAGGACATCCACATCATGGACCTTGACGAGAAGATAGCCAATCTTAACACCAATGTGAGCAATCTCTCAAGCGAGAGTGCCAAGAAGACCGAGACGATTAACGCCCAGGACAAGCAATTGCACTCGGCATGGTTTGTTTTCGGCACCAAAAAGGAACTCAAGCAGCAGCAGATACTCAAGGATGGTAAGGTGCTTCAGGGCAACTTCAACAAGGAGTATTTCACCAAGGTTGACATCCGTGTTGACAAGGAGATTAAGCTCTACTCCCGTTCTGCCAAGATGCTCACCTCGCATCCATCATCCAGCTACACCCTGCAGCGTGATGCCAACAAGCAGTATGTGCTTCGCATCACCGACCCGCAGCTCTTCTGGAGCACAAGCAAGTATCTCGTGATATTAGTGGATTAATAACTACACATTATTATATATAATAAAGATACAAGGTGCAGCCTCGGCAATCGGGGCTGCACCTTATGTATTTATTATCACTCAGACAGATTTGAACAAGTCGTCCATGTTGATTACCTTCTGTATGCTACCCGCATATTCGTTAAAATATAGACCGAATGTTGTCACGAGAGTGAGGTGGAGGGTCTTGCGGCATTTCGTTTCTTCACGGAATACAGTCATCTTATGACGAAGCTGCTTGTCATAAGAGGAGGTGACAGTGTATTCATCCTCAGAGAATTTCATCTCACAGACATTGACGATGTTGTCTGCCCTGTCAATCAGCATGTCTATCTGTGCACCCTCATTCTTTTGTTTGCTCGACCATGGTGATGACTCTGTGTGTACTCCACTGATTCCAAGGGCATGCTTTATCTGGCGGATGTGATAGAAACACAGTGTCTCAAAAGAGTATCCTCGCCATGCCGTGAGTTGTTGGGACTTGATGTTTGCTTGCCAAAAATTCTCGTCACTTGTATTGTTTCCCTCGACAAATGAGAGATAGAACATGCTGAAACTGTCAACAAGACGATAAAATACCATTCGTCTCGGATGGTCATATTTTACGTATGATGATATGAAATCGCTAATTTCCAGTGCCTTTAACGATGACGAAAGTCCGCCTCCATCTGGCAATCCTGTCTTTTGGGCTATCTCCTTGCGTGTATATCCCTGACGCTTGGTCGCAAGAAGGCGTATTATCTTTTCACATTCCTCTGAATTGGTGAACAGGGAGCCATATAGTCTGGCAAACTCTTGCTTGAGTTTGGCGGAGCGGTCGAAAAACAACATATCTATATTTTGCGCAAGGCTAACTCCACGTTTTAGCAATGACATATAGAAGGGAATACCACCGATAGCCATAAAGCATTGCAATTGCTCGTATCTTGACATCACTATGCCGTTGGCCTTATAAAAGGCCTCACATTCCGCAAGGTTAAACGGCATGAGTTTTATCTCATTGGTCACCCTATTGTACAGTCCTCCCTTATTGTTTATCAGCTTGTCGGAGATCCATGAAGTGGCAGAACCGCAAACAATGAGCATAAGGTTGTCCTGATGTGCTCCCCATCCGTTCCAAAAGTGTTCGAAAGCGGTCAGAAAACCTGAGCGTGGCGTATCCATCCAAGGCAGTTCGTCAATGAATATGACCTGTTTGTCCTTGGACTGCTTATTACGAAGCAGGCGAATGAGTTCGTCGAAGGCATCAAACCATGTCTTGGGAATCTCGGTCAATTTGCTGCCATATTGAACAAGACTTCCGTAAAATGACCTAAGCTGTTGGTCGGCAATCTTTTCCGCCGATAATTCAAACGGCGACAATCCCGTATGACAAAAGGCAAACTTCTTTTCGAACATCTGTCTGACGAGATACGTCTTGCCTACTCGCCGTCTTCCATATACAACCGCAAATATCGGTCTGTCAGAACGATACAGCTCTTCAAGCTCTTTCTGCTCTCTTTCCCTTCCAATTATCTTGTTTGCCATAACTCATATATTATTTTGCTGCAAAGGTATAAAAAATAGCATTTCGCGCAAAATAATATCATGCTATTTTGCGCGAATTAACCAAAAATAACTATTTCGCGCAGAGTTTGCTCACTATTTGAGTGGGAAACATAATTATAATAAGGTGCAGTCTCGGCAATCGGGGCGGCACCTTATTATATTAAATATTCCTTAGCCAAATAGCAAAGAAACGGTCGTAAATAATATACTTGCCATTGTATTTATACACGAACTCCCTTTCTGTCAATGACTTGAGGGCAAGACTCACACTGCTTGACGCAGGCAAGCCATGGCGATGGATGAAATCTTGCGACAATACCGACTCCACTGCCTTTTCCCTGGCAATGGCAAGCAGTAACTGCGACTGGTTATATGTAAGCGACTCATAATAATTCAGAAAAGCCACCTCCTGCTCCATAACGGATGTCATTACTGTATCATTCACAAGCTGTATGTCTATTTCCTTTCCCCAGTCATACAACCTGTTTAGGATATGCTGAACATACCACGTCTGTCCGTCCATCGTGTCATAGATATATCCGAACACCTCTTCGCTTATACTCCTTCCATTCGTTGACATAAGACTGTTGGCAAAATCGTAATACACCTTTTTATCTATAGGTGATAGCGAGAGCATCTGCGAACTTTGATAGAATGGACGTTTTGCGGAGGTAAACATCTCAGCCATAATATGTTGCTTGCTGCCTGCAAATACAAACACCACGTTTGGAATGAATTGTATATATGAACGAAGCAATGCCTCAACATTCTTTTCCGGATAATCAGCTATTTGTTGAAATTCATCTATTGCGACATATATTCTTTTGTCAGAGTCTTTCAGATAATCCAACACATGTTTTAACGACTCCTCCTTCTGGTCATTTGACACTGTTATCGAAAATGATGGCATCCCCGTCAGTTCATCAATAGATAACACTGGCTTATAAGATGAAAATAGAGTTGTTATCTTTCGCAATACAGCCTGTGAGGGAGTATCCAGTTTCCCAATGACAGTCTTAGCGAATAGCTCAACAAACTGCTGAAAGTTGCGCGTTGCATTGATGTCCATATAAAAACAACGTGTATCCGGCTCTACTTTTGCTATTTGGGCAAACGCATGATGAATCAGCCCCGTCTTGCCAATGCGTCGCGGGGAAATAAGCGCAACATTGCGCTCATTGTGCAGAGCCCTCATTATCGACTCTGTCTCTTTCTGCCTGTCGCAGAAGTATTCGGCACCTTTGTATCCATAGATGACGAAAGGATTATTCAGTCGTTCCATGTTTTATGTTACATATTTTATGGAATGCAAAGATACGGCAATTATTCGGTAATTCCAAGAGATTAACATTATTTATTATCAATAATGATACTATATAGTATATTAATACCCAATAATCTTGTTTTTGGTGTATAAATACCATATACAATAATCTAGTTTTGGTGTATTTGAAAAATGAAGCGTAAGATTAGAATACATAAAAGGTGCAGCCTCGGCAATCGGGGCTGCACCTTAATAATTATTATGATGGAATTCGTTTCAGAATACCCTCATTATAGGCTCTCGATAATCAATAACCGTCATTCTGCTGGAGATCCTTGTTGTAGTCTATCTCAGCTTGGGGGATAGGCTGGAGTACACGATAGTCGTCATACTTAATTTCCTGAGTAGTACGGCTTGTCACGCTCTGCTTATTTCTCCAGTAAGCATAAGTAATTTGGTTCTCGCAGAACATCTCAATTTCCCATGCATGGAGGATATCAGTGAGACTTACCTTATCCACGCCCACATAATCTGTGATACGTTTCTCATTTATAGCGTTAATGTAGTCAGCAGCCTTTGCGCTTGTGGCATTTACATCTATAGAAGCAGAGGCGGTAGCCGCATTGTCGAGACGCCATTGTGCCTCAGCAGCTATGAGATACATCTCGGAGAGACGCACAATCTTCGGGTTGTTTAGATAGATGTTGCCATCACGTCCCGGATATTTGTTGGGATAATATCCTGCGCTCTTCTCGGCAGTCTGATCCTTAATCAGTCCTGAACGAACATCTTTGGGATTGGAAGCGAGATACTTGTATAGATATGCATCTGTGTTGAAACCACATTCTGCATAACCAGAAGCATCGGTATAATAGCCAAGGCCATAGCGCTGTGCGTTGTACTTGTCGCTCACGGTCAACTCGAAAATACTTTCGTCCTGACCTTCCTTGCTCCATGATGACACGTAGTTGTCAATGCCAAGCAGACGGAATCCGCTATTGTTGATAACTTCATTGGCATCGGCAAGAGCCTTCTGGTATTCTCCATTGTAAAGATATGCACGTGCACGCAAAGCCTGGGCTGTTGCCTTATTGATATATCCTACGCCATTGTCGCTGTCAATCAGAGGAATGGCTTCTGTAAACTGAGCAATGATAAAATCGTATGTTGATTTCAGGTCGGTGCGCAGTCCCTTATAATCAATCGGGAACACCTTGTCTGAAATCACAAGACCCAATTCCTTAGAAGGATCAGCTACAGTCGAAGGTATCTTACAGAAGATGCGTGCAAGATCAAAGTGCATCAGCCCACGCCAAGCAAGCAACTGTCCTTTGTAGTTGTTTATCTCAGTCTCATCGCCTTCAACATTGCCGTTCTCGATACTCTCGAGTGCATTATTGACATTAGCAAGAGCCATATAGAATGTATTATATGAGTCGTTAGAAGGATAGTCAGTTCCAGTGTTCACATAAGAACTGATAGCTTCTGTTTGACCATTGCTTTTGATGATTGTGAAATCATTACATCTCAAGTCGCCATACAGGCCGAATTCCGAAGCATATCCCATACGTCCATTCTCAATAAGAATGTAACATATACCATTAATCGCATTTTCCAAATCCGTAACGGTAGTAATTGCACTGCCGCTGGGAAGTGAAGTCGATGGTTCCTTGTCAAGGAAATCGCTACATGATGTTAAAGCGAGGCTTGCCGCAAAAGCAAGTGATATATATGTTTTTTTCATATTTTGTCGTATTTGTTTAATTAGAATGTCAAGTTAAGCCCGAATGTGTATTGACGGAGCACAGGAGTGTCGGTCTGACGATATCCATTAATGTCAACATCCGGATCGATATCATCCGCTGCATTATAAATTAGGAATGGGTTGGTGGCGCGGAAATATACGCGCAAGTTATTTATATACTTCTTGAAGTAAGGTATATTCCATCCTATAGTTATGTCGCGAACACGGATATTATCGGTTGAAATAATCTCGCGTGAGGAGAACTTGTCTGAACGATAGGGATTACTATATATTGGACGTGGGTACTCACATACATCACCTGGTTTCTGCCAGTAGTTGCCAGCTACAGCTTTCTGCACATTAAAGTTGCCAACACGCATACCGTCACAATACTTAAGGAAGTAACCTGGATAATCGAACAGATCAGCGCCAAACTGGTATGAAATCATAAACGAAAGATCGAAATCCTTGTATCTGAACGAGTTGGTGATACCGCCAGTCCAATCAGGGACACCTTTACCTACAATAGTCTTGCCAGCCTTGCTATAATATTCAGTAACTCCCTTTTCGTGGTCTTCCGGGTCAATCCAAAATTCCATCAATCCAGTTTCAGAATTTACACCCTTAGCCTCAGGCAAGTAGAAAGTATGCATCGATTCGCCCTCGCGAAGAAGGTACATATTTCCATCACCATACTGAACATCATCACCATTAGGCAACTTGTTAACCTTTATTGACTGCTTTGTTATATTAAAGTCTGTTGTCCATGTGAAATCCTTAGTGACAATATTACGTGAGCTAACAGAGAACTCAAGTCCCTGATTCTTTAACTCGCCAATATTGTTCCAATAGCTGCTAAAACCAGTTACGTATGACACTGGCATAAGGAAGAGCAGGTCTTTTGTAACTTTGTTGTAGTAGTCAACAGTTAATGTAACGCGGTTATACAATGTCCAATCAAGTCCGACATTGAAATTATATGATTTTTCCCAACCGAGTTTCTCATTGCTGATGTTGCTCCAATAAATGCCGGGGGCTGCACCATAACCGCCTGTTGTGGAATATGTTCCCATATATCCATAATAGCTAGTCGGCAGGTTTCCATTTGTTCCGTATG
>CALZMK010000057.1 GCA_945788545.1 uncultured Prevotella sp. | reverse complement strand
TTGTTGCTCAGGAACTTATAAATAAAGTTAAATCAAAGTGTTGCGGAATTAAGGAAAAATTAGAAATCATCAAATGAAGAAAGTTTTTTCTTTTTTATCTCATTTCGCCTGGTTTTCTGATATTGTTTATACCATTCGTCTACAGCGATTTCTATCACCCGCAGCTTTGTAATTAACAATAGTAGATAGTCTTTAAATGCCAACCCAACTGGAGAAACAGCCTTTTACAGCAAACTTTATCACGGGGGCCGACAAACCGATAAGGGTACTGAGATTGGATTCTTAGGAATTAGTATTTCTTCACAACAATAGGTAATCAGCCGCAATGTCGGCTGATTACCTATTAGCTGTGAAAAAATGGTTGGATTATTTGATGAGAATCTTCTTTCCGTTCTGGATATATAGACCCTTGGTTGGATTGGCAACCCGTGTGCCGCCAAGTGAATAATAAGAATTGTCTTTACGCTCATTGTCGCTGTCAATGACATTGCTTATACCCGTGGGGGCTGACAAGGTGTAGTAGATATTGAAATAGTGCGTTCCAGCATATTCTGCCGCACATGTTTGGGTAATGATGAGATTGTCTGTACACAAGTGCGATACGCTTTCGTCTAAGCTCAGTTCGTATGTCTTGTCATTTTCTGCAATAATGAAACTTTCGTCAGCACCTGCAAACAGTCCCTGCATACTTAACTTTGCAATCTCGTTGTCTCCGATTGACGCAGTAATCTCAGAAATACCAAACAAATCATCTATAAAAATATTGGTTTCTATTTTTTGTATTTCCATATTTGGCGAAAGACCTTCAATAGTTATAATATTGTTATCACCGCCATGAAGATAATGTTGTAAAGAAGACTTTCCATTGTGAGTTAATGAAATTTTAACATCTGTCGGTACATCGCCTGAAAGAACACATCCATCTGGATCGGTTGTTACAGTGAAACACCTCAAGGATTCATCCGATTGGCTCGCATTGTTTTGACGTGTCATTATTGCAGATGAGAAAGAACCCTCTTCATTATTGACTCTGACGGTTACATCATCATAGCAGAAATAGGCAGGTTGTGACATTCCGTATTCATTTTCACAATTGCTGACTATATTAAATGTCACCTTATAAACACTACTAAGATCACTAAGATTCCAATAGTCCCAATCGTTTATAAAACTATTACCCACTGCAAGATTTTTGCTCACTGATTCAGTTTGTGTTCCATCAAGTTTGTATCCGGTAGCTACAACTCTTACATATTGTGTGGAAGAAAGAGATGTGGTTAATCCATTGCCATTTGTAATGCTATTGACAAAATATGTTGTATTGTCTATGTACATGCCTTGTATAGTACGTTCTACGCTATCAGCAAAACAGATAAATGGCAAATTGTCAGCTGAGTAACCTGAATCATCATGATAGCCATAGTGTACACAGAAATTGTTTGAACCGTTATGCCCGTGTCCTCCTTGTCCGTTTCCGCTGTTGTTGGGAACATATACGGAAAGTTGGTGCGAATAATCTCCGTCAGACAGGTTACCATTCCAATAGTTGGAAATGGCATGTCCACCACCCCAGTACATCTTAGTTCCCCAGTTCTCGGGAAGTTCAGAGTAGAGATAAGTATTTCCGTTGTCATACCAGCGATAGTTTACGTCTGAATACTGTTGTGTGGTATCTCCATGGTTCTCTCCGTAGAGGAGGTCGCCGCCATACTGCGGTGAGTCGATGAGCGATGACCAGTTGTAGAAACCAAGATAGTTGGGGGTTGTGGAAACATAGTCTGCGTCCTCGAATGTGAGGGTGCGGAGCGTGTAGTTCTGTGCATAAGCGCACAATACAAAAAGGCATAATGCCATGATAGTAAAAATCTTTTTCATAATGTTGAATTTTTAATGATTATTTAATATAAACCTTTTTCCCGTTGCGTATATAAAGTCCTGTTGTCGGCTTGCTCACCCTGCGTCCGGTGAGGTCATACCACAAGCCGTTGGCAGGTGAAGGTGTTGACGTTGACACGCTCTCTATGCCAGAGGGTTTCTCTCTTGGAGTGATGATGATGGGATTGTCGTCATAACCTTCCACGAGGTGAAGATCCTGAACCCCGCTTACCTCGGTACTTGTCTCGCCAAGCCAGCCACAGTATTGGAAGATGCCGCACACCACCTTGACAAAATTTATCTCCTTGAGGTCAACATGGTTGCCGTCCTTGTCCACCGCCCAGTCAATGTCGAAGGTCGAAGCGTCCTCGTCATTACCTGCCGCGTCAACATATCCGTATGAGTCGGCCGAATAGCGATACTGCACCCAGTAGGTTCCATTGCCCGACTGGTCGATGGCGTTGTTGGGCAGTTTGCCACCGCTGAATGTCAGTGTCTCGCCCTCTTCCCATAGCGGCCAGTAGGTCTGACGGTGGAAGGAGTTCTTCATGTGATAGCCCGTGGAGTCGCGACGCTCACCGTTCTCTGTCCACGTTGCCTCCCATCGGATGTAATCATCATAGAGAGAGGATGACAGGTGGTGTTCGCCAGTCTCAGCCGTTGGCTTGTAGTAAGTGATGGAGAAGTCGTGTATCTCACTGGTGTAATACTCCGAGCCTGCCAGTTCATACCATTGGCAGGTCTCCACATCGTCGCCGACTCCGACATAGACGATACCCGGTTCTATGCTTCCGCCGATGGTCTCGCTGCCATATACAGGGTCGGAGGCTGCATAGAAGGCATTTCCAGTGATGCGGAGATCGGAACCTCGGAGATTCTGTACGGCATGGTCGAACTTGACGGTGACGTAGCCGCCATACGTACCGAGATGGACCAACTCGTTGTTGTTGAGACTCTCAGTGGCCCTTTGGCACATTTCCTCGTGGGTTACCTCGATGCCGTCATCAAAGGTTGGCAGCTTGACACTTTCGCTTGCCACAGGCAGCGTATTGACAAACTGCCCCGGTGCGGGATGCAGTTCAACGACAGTAACTGTCTGTGTCTGCGCCGTCATCCCAAGACTCATGAGCAGGGATGACATTGTAAGGAAAATTTTTGTTTTCATCTTTTATTTATATTTTGGTAATGCAATTATGTGTGCAGGATTGATATATACTTTCTGCTCGGCAAACAGTGGCGTGCCGTCAGGCCTGTAGCCATAGAGATAGCCAGCCGTGGCATAACTCTGGGCATCGGTAAAATAGATGTTTCCCGTATAAGGCGACATGTATATTTCATAGGGTGACACCAGCGAACGGAGTTTCTCCGTGATGGCATCGCATAATATTCCGTCGGTCACGGTGCCGTCCGTCGGGTTGATGGTCTTCTGATAATAGTTGTATTCTCCTGTATCATAAGAGAATTCCGACCCTACGGTGTAGAATTTCTCCCCGTCGGTGGTATTGTAGGTGCAGGGGAAGTCGTATGTACGGAATAACTCCGTCTTGCAATCAAGTACGACGGTGCGGGGCTTCACGCTGTAATAATCACCGCAGGAGTTGATGCAGAGATACTGCCCAGCTTGAGAGGCTTCACCATAGAGGTTGATGCATCCTGTGTCAATCTTGCGCAGAGACTGCATCGTTCTGGCATCTACAACCTCTATCGTCGTCTCATATTCATGATTCTCCGAGAAGGCGTATCCTCCCGTGTTGCAGACATAGAGTCGCCCGTCATAGAGTTTGATGGCTTCGGGTTCCCATCCCACCTCACACGTGGCCACCACCTCCTTTGTCCTGATGTCTATCTTGGCCACATAGCCTTTTTCGAAGGTCTTGTCGCCACACCGATGGGCATAACTGGTGATGTAGAGATACATTCCGTCCGAACACATGCGGCGGTTGTTGGGCACGTTCTCTGTGGCACCGCATGCTGTGCCGTTGGGGTGGATATACTGGATGATGTTCGACCAGTTGACGGCTATAGCTATCAGCGTGTCGTTCACCTGAAGGATGTCGTTGGGAGTGTCACCCAGTTTCATGCCGTTGATGGAGCGGAACCACTGGTTGGTCAGTACTCCAGTTGCAGCGTTGTAGTAGGACAGTTGTCCGTTGTCCGACTGCCAGTTGCCCTCGTTACAGACAATCAGGTCTTCACCCGTCAGCACTGGGTCGATGACAGGTGTCTCATTGTCTGGTCCATCGTCAGGACTGCAGGATGCAAGGAGCATCAAAGGCAGTAAATAAATCAAAAACTTCTTCATCTTTATATATTTTTATAGTGTATATTTTATCGTGATGCCGAAACGCCTGCCTGGCATCGGCCATCGCTGAATCATCTCGTATCTCACATCGAAGAGGTCTTGACATTCTGCCTCGGCTGTCAAACTATGCCCATGCCATGCTTTTGGGGCAAAGCGATAGCCAACCTTTATGTCCGTACAGTTGTAAGCCGTGAGCGGATCGTCGATGGCATTCTCGGCTGTCCAGTACCGCTTGTCAACAAACATGTGGGAAAGCGAAACTGTCAGCCCCTTATATATAAAGGTATAGACGGCGGTGAACGACCACCGGGGTGAATAGGCTATATAGTCGTTATACGCATCCTCTGTTGGGTCGGTGCGGTTGCGGTCGTCCTGAAAGGTGCCTGTCAGCAGGAGGGAGTGGTTCTTGTAATGCGCATTCACCGAGAGGTCCACGCCGAGGCATCGGGTATAGCCGTAGTTGAGCATGGTCCATTGATAGGAGCCTTTAAGGGGAAGGCACACGATGCGGTCCTCTATACGGTTGTAATAACCGTCTAACTGGATGTTAAAGATGTTGTCCTGGTAAGTTATCCCCATATCCAACTGCTTTGTGTATTCCGGTTTAAGATTGCGGTTGCCCACGAGCGTATAGTAGAGGTCGTTGAGAGTAGGTACACGGAAGACACTCTTGTAGAATGCGCGCGCTTGCCATCGGCCTATGGCGTATGAGGCAAGCATGTTCCATGTACACCGGGAGAGCGGCTTGGCACTGCCCTTCGTGTGGTCGCTCACGCGGGTATATAGTCCGCTGGCCGTGAGGCTCAGTCCGCGATGGTTGTAGAAAGCGGAGACGGAAGTCTTGCTGTCAAGACGATAGACATAGTGGAAGTTTTTCACATCGCACGTCAAATCCGACCAGCGGAGGTCTGATGACACGGAGACACCGAAATCTCCAAGACGATATGCTCCCGTGGCGGCACCATAGATGTCCTGCTGATGGTACTTGTTGTTGGAGTGAACGGAAATGTTCTCCGGATAGTCGGAGCGGTAGTGCAGGTAGTCATTGGTATATTTGCCGATGGCACGGAGGCTCAGGTCGCCATATTGCTCACGCCATGTGAGCTGGGAGAAGAAGTTGCGGTCCCACTCGCGCCCCACATCAGTATAGGTGTCGGAGAGACGGCGGACAATACCTCCGGGCAGTCCTCTTTGAGAGTCGAAGTAATACGTGTGCCATTGGAAACCTTTCCAAAAAGCACAGGTTTCTATGCGGAACATCTTGATGTCTGAATTGCGTCGGGTTCCCGTTGTGTCTTCATACTCTGTATGATACTCAAAGGGATAATCACCAACCGATGATGTATATGCAGCATCGAGAAGAAGCCAATTCTTGTAGCTGAAAGTTGCCGCAGCCTTATGGGTGTGAAACGAAGAATAGGCGTATGAGGCGGAGAGTGACGTGGAGTCGGGGCGGTGTGTCTTCAGATAGACCGTGGAAGCAGAGGCGTATTCCGAGGCGCTCATGAGCATCTCGGTCTTGTTGGCATTGAAGAGGCTGACCGACTCAAGCGTCGTCAAGGAATATTTGCCAAGGTCAACAGTGCCGTTCTGTGCATTGGTGATGCGCACACCATCAAGATAGACCCCTACATGTTGGGAACCAAGCGAGCGGACGTTGATGGTCTTCTGTCCACCCAGACCACCATAGTCCTTGATTTGCACGCCCGCCATGTATTTCAATGCATCGGCAACAGATGACGATGGCAATGACTGTATCTGCTCATAGCCAATAACTTGGTTGGCACTCACCTCCTTATGTCCATTAACGACAATCTCATTGATGTGATACACGGAGTCAAGACGCACGTTTTGCGCTTGCACAGTAATACTGAACAAGAACAAAAGCATAGCCACAACGCAAGTATGGGCAGTACTATTGCCGCACGATAACATAATAATTATGTGTTTCCGTGTCCGTAGTCCCGCAGACACATGTTGCTACTGGCAGATGGCAGGTCTTCTGACTTATCCTCACCGACACGGTCTTCCCGGACATCTGCAAAACTCAGGTGTTTTGCTATCCAGTGACACTGTTGGTCGGCCTAATAAAGGATTTACAGCATCGGGTAATGTCGCAGATTCTCACTGCGTTCCCATCTTAGCTCCGTAGCCTCATGGTATTATCCATAAGGGGGAGAACCAAATGCGGCTGCAAAGTTATATGTTTTTTTTAAAAAAGACAAAATAGCAAGAGAAAAAGATGATGCTTTTTACTTTTTTTAATAAAATTCACACATTCCTATGGAGTAATTACTTTCTATCTTACAAGTATGCTGCTTCGTCTCCTTGTCATAGTTGATGCCCACGAGAAGTATATCGCCGATGTATTCTGCAATCTTCGTGGGATATCCCTTGCGCTTGATCTGGTCGATGGCAGTGTCGGCGGAATGATTGAACTTCAATTCTATGACCAATGCAGGCTTGCTGACGTTGCGGCGGGGAATCATCACAAGGTCGGCATAGCCCTTGTCAGTGGCAAACTCCCGGTGAATGACATACTCGTTCCTTGCCCAAATATATGCTACTGAAAGAACACATGCCAAGGAGTTTTCGTCATTATAGGAGAGGATGCTGGTGTGCTCGTCATGAGCCTGGTCGATGCCTTTTGCCACGGCTTGCTCGTTGCCGGATAGGGTGGCTTCAAGCAGTGATTTTGAATTCTTGATAGTCTTTACCAAGGGCTCCCATGTAGTCGCCTTTATGGCGTTGTTCATTTCATCAGCCACCTCCTTGTTTGGGAGATAACATTCCTGTGCATCTCCGTCGTATGCCAAGTAGCCAAGGTGTATCAGCACGGTGAGCACATCGTTCTTGCTCCTTATTATTCGCATGTCATTACGAAACTCCGTTGTATCAACATATACATGCTCCCCCGACAACATGCGTATGACGTCATCCTTCAGTCCGTCGAAATTCATCTGAATGTAGGTGTTGACAGAATCGTAGGCTCCCGTGGTTGTCCAGTAGATTTTGCAAACTCCACGTTGTAGGGCTTTCATAACCGAATATGGATTGTATATGGATTTTTCTCTGCCAATATTATATCCGTCATACCACATTTTCAACTCGTCCATAGACGCTTTGTGTTTCTCTGCCAACATCTTCACTTCTTCCTTTGTAAATCCAAAACAGGGGGCAAGGAAGGCAGGGTCAATCATTGAGTACTCGCAGAAGTTGTTCAATGCCGACTCGGTGTTGTATTTCTTGATTGGCAGTATGCCGGTGAGATAGGCTCCGGCAAAGACGGTGTTTGATCCTGAGCCCTTAAAGAGGCGGCGGAGCAGGTCAACGTATGATGTAGTGATGGATTCGTCTGTTCCCATCTCGCGCAGTATCGCATCCCACTCGTCGATAATCATAAAGAAACGCTCGCCTGTGCTGTCGCTGATACGGTAGAGGATGTCCATCAGGTCATCGTCATCTTGCGAAGTAATCTGAGGAAAGACACTGAGAATCTCTTTAGGTAGGTTCTATTAATTCATAAATTCGAGTGGAAGCCGTTCCGCCAGACTAAAT
>CALZMK010000056.1 GCA_945788545.1 uncultured Prevotella sp. | reverse complement strand
TCTATACGGAGCCGATACCATTTACGGCAGACATGATTATCTCGTTCTATGCAAAGAAGGATAATTTGGACAATTCTTCGGTGCAGACAACATATCTGTATGCAAGCGAATACACCTGCAAGAAACCTACATTCCAGGTGCAGAGGGCTTCGGCTGCCAACGGATATAAGGACAAGGTGACCATCACATCAGCTGACGGTGGAACCATCTACTACACTCTCGACGGCAATGACCCGAGCTATGACTCACCGTCGCGACAGACAGGCAGTGAGTTTGAACTCACCAAGAACTGCAAGATATTGGCAGTGGCTGCCAAGAGCGGTATGTTCCAGTCGGATACAGTGGCATATAACATCGACTTCATCAAGGCGAAGACTCCTGTAATGGCATTCGACGAGACTAAGAAGCAACTGACTATCACTTGCGCCACAACGGATGCCAAGATATTCTATACAATCGGCGGAACTACTCCTTCTGCCACATCTATAGAATATACAGGTGCGCTTACTCTGACCGACAACAGGGAGATTAAGGCGATTGCCATATCAAGCGATTGTCTCAACTCGTCGGTGGCAAGTTATAAGCCCACTTACTTCAGTTGTGCTCCCGTAACAGTGGAGTATGACGGACGAAGCGTGAAGTTTGCATGCACCACCGATGGTGCTGCCATCTATTACACCACTAACGGATATACTCCGTCGGATGATTCAGACAAGTATGACGGCAATGCTGTTATTCTCGACGGAATATCCACGGTGAAGGCGGTTGCCATCAAGAGCAATCTCAACAATGCCACCGTGACATTCGAGCCTACTGCCTACTACAACGGCGGTAAGACCTATGTCACCAAGGCAGGCGAACTGGAGAAGGCTTATAAGTGGTGTGGCAAGGAGAAGATTATCGACGTAAGCATTGAGGGTAGTCTGAACGCTGCCGACATCACCACTATCAAGGGCATGAAGGCAGCCAAGTATCTCGACCTCTCTAATGTGACGATAGCTGAAAAGACGTTGCCCGAGAAGGCGTTCGAGGGTCTCGACCTCATCAGTTTCTCTTCGCCTGCGGACATCACCGAGGCTGGCGACAGCTTGCTTAAGGATGCAAGGTCGATAGGTGCCGTGGTATGGAATGCCGACATCGCCGTGCCTGAGAACATCATGGGCGATATCACTCCAGTGAATGCTCTGCTCTATGTGCAGAATGATGACCATAAGAACAGTAAGTTCCGCAATGTGGTTGTCAATGGTGTGGCAAGCGAGATTACTCTCTCTGATGCGGATGCTCTGTCCAACTTCTATTGTCCGGTGGAATTCACTGCCGACAAGATTAGTTACAGGCATACTTACACCTTGCCTACGGAGAAGAACGTGCTTACAGGTTGGGAGGCGCTCTCATTGCCATTTACTCCCACTTCGATATCTCACTCTAAGAATGGAGAATGTGTGCCGTTTGAGGCATATAAGAAGAATCCTGAAAGCGGCAAGCCGTTCTGGCTTTGCGAGTTGACTTCCACTGGTTTTGCCAAGGCGGAACAGATTGTAGCCAACAAGGGATATATAGTATGTATGCCCAACAACGAGGATTATGGCGACGAATATATCCTCGGCGGCAATGGCGACATCACTTATATGGCTGAAGGTGCGACAATACCTGCAACAGCCTCGGCATTTGACGATCCCGCCATGATGAACGACTATATCTTCCGTCCGAACTATGCTCATCTTGCACAGAACGACACGGTGATGGTGATCAACAAGACGGACTATGGCACTAACAGGCCTGGTAGCGTATTCGTGCCCAACCTGCGGCCGGCATATCCGTTTGAGGCATACGTCACCAAGTCTCCGACATCATCGTCGAAGGCAGCTCCGCTGCGTGTTGACGGCGGTGAGGTAGGCATCATGGAAACGCTCTACGGCTTTGGCGACATCAACCAGACCGTTTATTCTGAGGATGGCGCACTCTATATCTTCAGCAAGACGGCCGGAAAGGTCAAGATATACAAGTCAACTGGTATTCTCTACAAGACTGTGGATGTGCGGTCGGGATGGACAAGAGTTGACGACCTTGCCAAGGATGTATATGTAGTCAAGGGTAGAAAGGTTATCGTGAGATAATCAGCTCTTTAATGATATCTTAGATAATAGGCTCGGAGTTTTCCGGGCCTATTTTTGTAATGATGACAGTAGTGGATTACATATCTTCCATCGAAAGGCACGGATTCAATTATCAAGTGCAAATCTACAATATTTTAATATTTGTTTTTAGTGCAACTTACCCCCTAATATTTGCAACTTATTACACAAATATGCTTTTTGCCATAAATCGGCCATTTCCCCCGTTTGCAAAAGTGAATAATTATAGCTAAATTTGCAGAAAAATAATAATGTTTTGAGATGAAGCGAAATAGTTTGATATTGATATTTTCATTGTTTTCAATAATGGCATTTAGTCAGGTAAACAAGGAAAACGAGAAGCGTGCACGCGAACTGCAGGCCAGTGATGAATATATATGTGGACTCGGGCATGGCAATACACTAAAACAGGCAAGTAATGATGCCTTGGCGGCACTGTCGAGCCAGATCTCCACAACGGTATCGTCTGATTTTAATTATCTGGTCAACTCAGAGTCGAATGGTGACGATGTGAAAGAGTCGGTGAAGGTGGATAATATCATCCGCACATATTCGCACACCACGCTCCGCAACGCCATGGAACTCGTGATAGAGGACGAACCAAATGCCACTGTGTTGAGATATATAAAGAAGTCAGAACTTGACAAGATATTCGAACAGAGGCGCAACAAGGTACTGGAATATGCATCCAATGCACAGAAATATGAGAAGGAAAACAAGGTGGCCGACGCTCTTAGCAGCTATTATGCTTCGCTTGCCTTGTTGCGTAGCCTGCCCGATGGCAGCGACATGAAGATTCGACTTGGATTCACCGAGGAGACACTGCTTATGCCCCTCATCATGAAGAATGTGAATGAGATATTAAATAATGTGGAGATAAAGACTGAGGCGATTGAAGATGATGGCGATGAAAGGACAATGGTAATCAACATACAATACAAAGGCAAACCGGCGGCAAACTTCAACTATACGTATTATAATGGCAGCAGTCGCTCTGATGTGTGCTCAGCAAAGGACGGTACGGGCGACATAACCATACCCAAGGGCATGAGCCTCTCAAAGCTCGACATCCATGCCGAGTATATCTGCGAGGATGAGGCTAACTATGACCGCGAATTGCGTGATGTGCTTGACAACACCACTCCTGTGCCCTTCCGTACGGCTAAGATGAAATTGGCAAAGGACAAGGAAGTGAAGGCTGTGGCAGCTAATGTTAACACGGCAACGGCCACTGTGATGAGTGCTCCCGCTTCCGCGGCTACATCTACTACTATGGACGACAGCAAGGTGTCGCCTTATCTTGACACTATGCAGAAGATAGAGCTTGCCATCCGACAAAAATCCTACGAGTCGATACGCGACTGCTTTACTGCCGAAGGCTATGACATGTTTAACAAACTTGTCAACTACGGAAAGGCAAAACTCTTGCGTTCGCCTGTGCTGCAATTCCAGGAGAACGGCGACGAGATTATTTGTCGCAGTTTCCCGATGAGCTTCACATTCAGTGGCAACCGCAGGACTTTCGTTGAAGACATCGTTTTCCATCTTACTAAGGATGGCAAGGTGTGCGAGGTGGCATTCGGTCTTAACAAGGCTGCCGTTGACGACATCATGAATCGTGGGGCATGGAGCGACGAGGCACGCAAGGTAATGATCAACTTCCTCGAAAGCTACAAGACGGCATACGCCCTTAAGCGACTCGACTATATCAGCAGCATCTTCTCCAACGACGCCCTCATCATCACCGGTTCGTTTGTGAAGAGCACTGGAAATAAGGAGGTAGGACCCACTAACGTCAAGCATGTGAAATACACCCGACAGACCAAGGCGCAGTATATGAAGAGCCTCAAGGCGTGCTTTGCCAGCAATGAATATGTCAATATCCACTTTGCCGACAATATAATACGTCGCTCGGCATCCAATCCCAATATCTACGGTATTCAGATCAAGCAGGATTACTACTCCTCGTCGTATGGCGACACAGGCTACCTCTTCCTGCTCATCGACTTCAAGGATGTCAAGGCTCCGCTCATCCATGTGCGCACATGGCAGCCCGACAAGGATCCCAATGCCCGTGATGGACGTATCGGTATGCAGGACTTCCAGTTGTAATCAAAGAAATTGAGTATGAAGAAGGTTTATCCGACAAAATAGATACAACGAGAATGAAGAAGCCGTCATTCCTTATGGTCCTCACGGCAAACGGCCCATATGCTTATAGGCGAGAAGATGGCATCTATGTAGTGCCAATTTCATGTCTTAATTGGAGGAACATTGTGTCTATGAAGTACCAATCTTATGTCATAAAGACTGATTAATCTTAGTTTTAAGTAAATTTAATAGCCAATATTGTTGCCTTTTCATTATTTATATGTATTTTTGCAGCGAAAATCAGAGATTATGTGTACATACATAAACAAAGGTAATGAAGGGTTTAAAAGTGCGGTGAAGGGCACTTATATTGACAAGACGGGGATGATAGCAGTCATCAACCAAACACTTGACACGGAGAGACGCTTCACCTGTGTAACCCGCAGCCGACGCTTTGGCAAGTCCATGGCGGCAGATATGTTGTGCGCATACTATGACAAGTCGTGCGACAGTCGTTCTCTGTTTGAAGGACTCTCTATATCCATGCCTGATAAAGATATTAACGGAATAGTTGAGGATAAGCAATACGAAAAACATCTTAACAAATATCCTGTCATTAGTCTCGACATAACAGATTTCACGACGAAGTATGACCACGATCCCTCAATAGTACATCATATTCAGGAGGCAATAATAGATGACCTTTTGGCCACTTTCCCTGATTTGACGAGGAAAGGAGGTGACGACTTGATGGATGTTCTCGTAAGGCTCATATCAATTACAGGCGAGAAAATTATCATGATTATTGATGAATGGGATGCCATCTGTAGAGAGTTTGAGCAGTCGCCGGCTATTGTTGACGACTATATCAATATGCTTCGGCGACTGTTTAAGGGCGGCAGCTCCAAGAAGGTATTTGCCGGGGTATATATGACTGGCATATTGCCAATCAAGAAATATGACACCCAGTCGGCACTCAATAATTTTAGAGAGTATTCTGTGGTAAACCCTGGTAAGCTTGCTTCATATTTTGGTTTTCAGCCTAATGAAGTGGAATCTTTGGCCAATAGGAATTCATTTCCTGTTGACGAACTGAAGGAATGGTACGACGGCTACAGGATAGGGGACGAACCGTCGATATATAACCCATATTCTGTGATTGAGGCAATAGAAAACGGCAAGTGCACCAGTTGTTGGTCAACAACAGGGGCATACGACTCAGTCGTTACATATATTAACCGAAACTTCGAGGGGCTAAAAGATGACATAATATTGATGTTGGCAGGCGGACGTTGCCGAGTAAACACGACGAAGTTTCAAAATGACTTGTCAATCATCAATAGCAAGGATGACGTATTGACTGTGCTCATTCATCTTGGCTATCTATCCTATGACCCCGACAAATCTGAATGTTATATACCCAACAAGGAGGTGCGCATTGAGATGACTAACGCCGTGGAGGCAACTGACTGGAAACGCCTAAATGATGCCCTGGCTGCATCGGAGAAACTCCTTGCTGATACACTTGAAGGACGTGAGGAAGCTGTAGCACGAGGGATGGAACTGGCTCATGACGAGAATACAAGCATCTTGTCGTATAACGATGAAAATTCCCTTTCCTGTGTTTTGTCAATAGCATATTATTATGCCAAGAATAATTACGTTTGGCATCGTGAACTACCGTCTGGCAAAGGCTTTGCCGACATCGTGTTACTTCCAAGAAGCGGAGTCGTAAGTCCAGCCTTGGTAATTGAATTGAAAATTAACGAGACTGCCGAGACTGCAATACAACAGATTAAGGAAAAGGGATATATAAATAAGGTGAAGGAATATTCCGACAAAATCTTGCTCGTAGGAATAAGCTATGACAAGAAGAGCAAGAAACACACTTGCAAGATAGAAAGACTTGAGGGATGCTGAATAGTTACATTATGGCTTGATACGCCCCGAATTATTTAAATAAAATTATTTTTTTTGCATAAAATGCCTGTGTTTACGAAAAACTTTGTATCTTTGCGTCGAAATAAAGTAAATATTGACTATTGCATTCATACACGATATTGACTTTTTTTCGATGCAAAGACACAATGCTTTTCTTAAAATATACTAAATAGATGTGTAAAAGTGTATCAAACACTTGGAAATAAGTGCAAAAAAGTGTATCTTTGCAGCGAAAATAGGTGCAGAAAAATGTATTTATTTATCTATTATATGTGTATAAAAATGTAGGATAGTATATGGAAAGGACTGTATTACAACAACTTATCTCTTGGAAAAATAGCGATGATAGAAAACCGCTTATTCTGAATGGAGCAAGGCAAGTGGGGAAAACATGGGTTTTGCGTGAGTTTGCCAAGAGAGAATATAAAAAGGAAGCATACGTGATATGCCGCAAAAATGAGTATGCAAGGAGCATCTTCACAAAGGATTTCGACGTGGAGAGAATATTGCGTGGCTTGAGGGCAATCACTTCTGTTGATATTACTCCTGATGACACTTTGATTATTTTGGACGAGGTGCAGGACATCCCCGAGGCAATAGAGGCACTTAAATATTTCTGCGAGCAGGCTCCGCAGTATCATATAGCTGTGGCGGGTTCGCTGTTGGGCATCTCGTTGCATGCCAATGTTTCATATCCCGTAGGGAAAGTTGACGAGATTAACATTTACCCTATGAGTTTTGAGGAATTTCTGCTTGCCAAAGGAGAGAAAGAGATATACAAATCAGTAGTGGCAAAGGATTATGCCACTACCAATATGGTGCATGAAAAACTTGTTGAACTTCTACGCCAATATTATTATGTTGGAGGCATGCCTGAGGCTGTCCAGAAATATATTGATACTGGTGCATTACAAGCTGTCAGGCGTATTCAAAACCGCATTTTGAGCGGATATGACATAGACTTTTCAAAGCATGCACCAGCTGACCAAGTTCAGCGCATAAGAATGGTGTGGAGAAGTATTCCGTCGCAGCTATTCAAGGAGAACAAGAAATTCATCTATGGCACATTGCGCAAGGGAGCAAGGGCCAAGGACTTTGAACTTGCCATTGAGTGGCTTGTGAATTCGGGGCTTGTGTATAAGGTGGCTCGTTGCAACAAACTGTCCCTTCCATTAGCCATTTATGAGGACTTGTCTGCATTCAAGCTGTATTTTTTAGACTTAGGACTTCTTGGTGCAATGGTAGATACAGAGGCGAGCCAGATATTAGTATCCAATAATGCGTTTACTGAGTATAAAGGAGGAATGACAGAGCAATATGTGCTGCAGCAATACATATCGCATGGGGTATCACCAATTTATTATCACAAGACGGATGATTCGCGTCTTGAGATAGACTTTGTTGTTCAACATTCATCACATATTCTTCCTGTTGAAGTTAAAGCCGAAGCAAATGTCAGGGCTAATTCCCTCACCATGTTACTTGCCAACAATCCCGACATGCAGGCAATAAGATATTCCATGCTGCCCTACAAAGAACAGGGGCAACTTACCTGCATACCATTATATATGGCGTGATAATAGT
>CALZMK010000055.1 GCA_945788545.1 uncultured Prevotella sp. | reverse complement strand
GCGGGATATAGTGCCGACGGCAAGGTGAAGGCCGACAACATGGTGCTCGACGCCCTCTGTCGTCATTTCTCACTCGAATCTCCCGGAGAAATCGTTCCACCGTCGCTTCCCCCTACATATATATATAAAGGTAGTGCCCTCGACCTATACGACCCCCTCGAGGATACAGCCCGCCTTCGCTCGAATCCCGACACATTCGAGGAGCAACGGGGAAATTATCCCCTGAGGCGCGAGCACGCATAAAAATAGGCATGAACAATCGCGCCCTCTATTAAGAAAGCGGGGCAATCTTCCCTCCCTTCTTGCCATTTTCAATTGCTCAAATTTGCTGAAATGTGCAATTTTTATATAATTTTTATGCACAAAGATAGCATGATTGTGCATTTTTCTTCATTTTTTGCACAAAAAATTTGCAAATGTGAAATAAAAGTAGTTACTTTGCACCCGAATTTTGAGAATGTAACACATTATTAACATTTTAAATATTAAAAATTATGTCAGAAATTGAATCAAAAGTAAAGGCTATCATCGTTGACAAGCTGGGTGTAGATGAGGCTGAAGTAAAGCCCGAAGCAAGTTTCACAAACGACCTCGGTGCTGACTCACTCGACACTGTAGAGCTCATCATGGAGTTTGAGAAGGAATTCGGAATCTCTATTCCTGATGACAAGGCTGAGAAGATCGGTACTGTAGGTGACGCTATCAGCTACATCGAGGAGAACGCCAAATAAATGATTTTATAGGCTGAACTTGGAATTGGGAGCAGGCTGTCTGTTATTTCAGACTTATTGCCTCTCCGAATTCCAATTTCTTTTGTATTATTAATCTTACTTTTTATTTAATGGAACTTAAAAGAGTTGTTGTAACAGGCCTTGGAGCGGTAACTCCAGTGGGCAACACTCCTGAGGAGACATGGGAAAACCTCGTGGCCGGAAAGAGTGGAGCAGCGCCTATTACATTGTTTGATGCATCAAACTTCAAGACCCAGTTTGCCTGCGAGGTAAAGGGTCTCAATTTCAATGAATATATCGACCGTAAGGAAGCCCGCAAGATGGACCGCTACACTCAGTTGGCTCTTGTGGCTGCATCACAGGCTGTTGCCGACAGTAAGATTGACGCTGAGGGTATCGACAAGAATCGCGTGGGCGTTATCTTCGGTGTAGGTATCGGCGGTATCAAGACTTTCGAGGACGAGGTGAAGTACTACGGAGTGCACGAGGCCGATGGTCCTAAGTTCAACCCCTTCTTCATCCCCAAGATGATTGCCGACATCGCATCTGGTCAGATCTCAATCAAGTATGGTTTCCATGGTCCTAACTATACCACCACATCTGCTTGTGCCTCTTCTACCAACGCCCTTGCCGACGCGTTCAACGTGATTCGCCTGGGCAAGGCCAGTGCCATCGTTGCCGGTGGTGCCGAGGCTGCCATCTGCGCTTGCGGTGTGGGAGGATTCAACGCCATGCACGCCCTGAGCACACGTAACGACGATCCTGAGCATGCCTCACGTCCGTTCAGTGCATCTCGCGACGGATTCATCATGGGCGAGGGTGCTGGATGCCTCATCCTTGAGGAACTCGAGCACGCTAAGGCTCGTGGCGCAAAGATCTATGCCGAGATGGTGGGCGAGGGCATGAGTGCCGACGCACATCACATCACAGCTTCTCACCCCGAGGGACTCGGTGCTATTCTCGTGATGAAGAACGCACTCGAGGACGCTGGTCTGAAGCCTGAGGATATCGACTATATCAATGTACACGGAACATCCACACACGTGGGTGACATCTCTGAGGCCAAGGCCATCAAGGAAGTGTTCGGTGAGTCAGCATACAAGCTGAACATCAGCTCTACCAAGTCGATGACTGGTCACCTCCTCGGAGCTGCTGGTGCTGTAGAGGCTATGGCCACAGTGCTCGCAGTGAAGAACGACATCGTTCCCCCGACAATCAATCACGTTGAGGGTGACAATGACGAGGAGCTCGACTACAACCTCAACTTCACATTCAACAAGGCCCAGAAGCGCGAGGTGCGTGCTGCAATCAGCAACACATTCGGATTCGGTGGTCACAATGCTTGTGTAGTATTCAAGAAGTATGCTGAATAACAGTATCATAGATAGAATAAAGCTCCCTTTCCGCAAGGAGAAGGAGCTTTTTTCTTCTCTTCGCGAAATTCTCGGATTTTATCCACGGAAAATCGAACTATACAAACTCGCTCTCATGCACAAGAGTATAGCCCGACGCAATGCCAAGGGTAAACCCGTGAACAACGAGCGACTCGAATTCCTGGGCGATGCAGTGCTCGACGCTGTCGTGGGCGACATCGTCTATCGACACTTCGAAGGAAAGCGCGAGGGATTCCTCACCAATACACGAAGCAAACTCGTGCAGCGTGACACACTCAATAAACTTGCACAGGAGATGGGTATCAACCGACTCATCCTCTCGTCAGGACACTCCAACTCCCACAACAACTACATGGGCGGAAACGCATTCGAGGCTCTTGTGGGGGCTATCTATCTCGACCGTGGTTACGACATGTGCATGCGATTCATGCAGAAACGCATCCTGTCGCAACTCATCAACATCGACAAGGTGGCATACAAGGAGGTCAACTTCAAGAGCAAGCTCATTGAATGGAGTCAGAAAAACAAGGTGAGGCTCGACTTTAAACTCGTCAGTCAGAGTAAGGAGCAAGGCGGCAGTCCTACCTTTGTATATAAGACCGTGATCGAGGGACTCGAAGGCGGACAGGGAAAGGGCTACTCGAAGAAGGAGAGTCAGCAGATAGCATCCAAGGAAACACTCCAGCGCCTGAAGCGCGAACCGCAATTCATCGATGCGGTATTTGCTGCCAAGACCGAGCGCACCAAGATGGAGGAAATGCCGGTGCTCAACGTGCCCGACACCGAGGAGAAGGAAGACTTTATCATCACCCACGACATTCCCGCTGAGGAAACTCGCGACGAAAAGCCAGAGAAGGTTGCCAAGGTCAACATACAGGAGAAACCAAAAGCTCCCGAGGTGGAGATAGAGGTGGAGGAAAGCGACGAGTTCGACCTCTCCGACATATCTGCCACTCCCAAGTCGCAGTCGAGGGAGGACATCATAGCAGCAGCCGAAGCTGCGGCATACGAATAGAAAGAGAGATATCTCAACTCTTAGAAGTTAAAGAAGTTAAGGAAGTTAAGGAAGTTAAGGAAGTTAAGGACGTATGTCCGAGCATAGGGAACTCCTTAGTTAGATGCGGAAAAACTATTGTCTTTAACTCCTTTAACTTCTTTAACTTCTTTAACTTCCCCCATTCCTGCAAAAGTAGAATATTTATACTACAGAAATCATAAATAATGTAAAAGTGAGCGCTATTACAAAAGAAATGATTACTTTTGCACATTCAAAAGACAAGAAAAATGAGTTTGACCAGTATTATAGGCAAAATTTTCGTGCCTCGACAGCAGGAGTTGAAGAGGTATGACGACGAGGGCGAGGCTATGCAAAGGCAAGTGCTTGCCACTCTGCTCGAGTCGGCTAAGGACACCGAATACGGAAGGAAACATCTTTTCGACATAGCAAAGGGACAGTATGAAGGATTCATTGCCCAAACACCTCTCAACACATACGAGGAACTCAAAGGCGACATCGACCGAATGAGGCATGGGGAGAAAGACGTGCTGTGGCCCGGAGTAGTGAAATGGTATGCTAAGTCGTCGGGAACAACCAACGACAAAAGCAAGTTTATCCCCGTGAGCCGACAGGGACTCAAGGACACCCACTATCGCGGAGGTCAGGACGCTGTGGCGATGTATCTCGCTAACAATCCCAAGAGCCGACTCTTCGACGGAAGGGCACTCATCCTCGGTGGTAGTCATTCCCCAAACTATAATGTGGCTAACAGTATTGTGGGTGACCTCAGTGCCATCCTCATCGAGAATATCAATCCGTTGGCCAATCTCGTGAGAGTGCCGAAGAAACAGACGGCTCTCATATCCGACTTCGAACTCAAGCGCGACCGTATAGCACGCGAGACAATGACGAAGAACGTCACCAATATCAGCGGTGTGCCATCGTGGATGCTATCCGTATTGACAAGGGTGATGGAACTCTCGGGCAAGAAACATCTTGAGGAGGTGTGGCCCAATCTCGAGATGTTCTTCCATGGTGGTGTGGCATTCACGCCATATCGCAAGCAGTATGAGCAGCTCATCACGAGTCCCAACATGCACTATATGGAGACATACAACGCCAGTGAGGGATTCTTCGGACTGCAGAACGACCCCACCGACAAGTCGATGCTCCTGATGCTCGACTATGGCGTGTTCTATGAGTTTATACCCATGGACGAGTTCGGACGCGAGAACCCGACAGTTGTGCCATTGTGGGGCGTGGAGAAGAACAAGAACTATGCCATGGTGATATCTACATCCAGTGGACTGTGGAGATACATCATCGGCGACACGGTGATGTTTACAAGCACCAACCCGTATAAGTTTGTCATCACGGGCAGGACAAAGCACTTTATCAATGCCTTCGGCGAGGAACTCATCGTGGATAATGCCGAACAGGGACTGGCATACGCTTGTCAGCAGACGGGAGCGCAGGTGCTGGAATATACTGCTGCACCCGTATTTATGAACGACGAGGGAAAATGCCGTCACCAATGGCTCATCGAATTCAGTAAGGAACCCGATGACATCAATATCTTTGCCGAGGCCCTCGACCGACGACTGCAGGAGATAAACAGCGACTACGAGGCCAAGAGATACAAGAACATCACCCTTCAGCCCCTCGAACTCATCAAGGCCCAACCGGGACTCTTTGAGCAATGGATGAAGAAACGAGGCAAACTCGGTGGACAGAACAAGGTGCCGAGACTCTGCAACTCGCGAGAGCACATCGACCAACTCTTGGAGATGAATATAATTAGGAATTAGGGATTAGGAATGAGGAATTATTTCGTCAAATTTCATTTGATACATTGAAAGATTTAAGATATATATTGCCACTTGTCATCATGATGATGATTGCCGGATGTGCCAGAATGGGACAACCCGACGGGGGATGGTATGACGACAGACCACCACAGATTATTGCGACTACACCAGCCGACAACGGTACGGGGGTGAAGGAGAAAAAGGTGGTAATCTGTTTCGACGAGTATATCAAGGTGGAGGATGCCACAAACAATGTGGTGGTGTCGCCTCCGCAACTCGAAATGCCCGAGATAAAGGGCGCGGGAAAGAAAATCGTGGTGGAGCTCAAGGACTCGCTCAAGGAAAACACCACATACACCATCGACTTCTCGGACGCTATCACCGACAACAACGAGGGCAATCCCCTCGGCAACTACACATTCACCTTCTCCACGGGAGCACAGGTCGATACAATGGAGGTGTCGGGAACAATACTCGACGCAAGCAATCTCGAACCGGTGAAGGGCATTATGGTGGGATTGTATGCCGACCTCGAGGACTCGGCTTTTTACACCAAACCACTGCTGAGAGTGGCACGCACCGACAGTCGCGGACGATTCATCATCCGTGGTGTGGCAAAGGGTAAATATCGCGCTTATGCTCTTCAGGATATGGACGGAGACTATAAATATAGTCAGAAGGGAGAGATGATAGCCTTCTCCGACCGTATCATCGAACCAACTTGTGGTCCCGACACGCGTCAGGACACCATTTGGCGCGACTCACTGCGTATAGACACCATCATCCGCCGTGGATTCACACATTTCTATCCCGATGATGTGGTGCTGAGGGCATTCACCGTTCCCCTCACCGACAGATACATGATCAAAAACCAGCGTCAGGAGCCCGAACGAATGGATTTCTTCTTCAGCTATGGCAGTGATTCGCTGCCCAAGATGAGAGGACTCAACTTTGATGCCGACAGTGCGTTTATCGTGGATGCAAGCATCAAGAAGGACACTATCACCTATTGGCTCAAAGACACGGCTCTCGTGAATCGCGACTCACTGGAAATCGAATATTCATATCATATCACAGACACTCTCGGACAACTTGTGCCACAGACCGACACCCTCTTGATGGTGCCGAAAATATCGTATGAGAAACGAATGAAAATGCACGAGAAGGAACTGGAGAAATGGCAGAAACAACAGGATAAGTTCAAGAAAAAGGGCGAGAGATATGACTCGGTGTGGACACCCAAACCGCTCGACATTCGAGTGACGGCTCCATCATCGCTCACCCCCGAGAGCTATCTCTATTTCACCATGCCAGCTCCATTGGCACGATGCGACACGTCAAAGATTCATCTGCAAGCGAAGGTAGATACACTATGGGTGCCACAGAAATTCGATTGGCAACCAAGGCCGCAGTCGATACTCTCATATCGACTGGAGGCAGTGTGGACTCCCGGAACGGAATATCAGTTGGAGATCGACTCGGCTGCATTCGAGAGTATCTATGGCATTGTGAACGACAAGATGAAGAGTACGCTGAAATGCAAGTCGGAGGAGGAATTTGGTTCGCTCGTGGTGAAGATAGGGGGATTGCCCGACTCAACAACGGCTATCGTGCAATTGCTCGACAAGCAGGATGGAGTGGTGAAGGAGGCAAGGACACAGGACGACGGTTCGGCGGAATTCTATTGGCTCAGTGAGGGAAAATTCTATCTCAGGGCATTCATCGACCGCAACGGCAATGGCATCTGGGATTCGGGTGACTTCTACAAGGCTCTGCAACCCGAGGAGATGTTCTATCTGCCGAAGGTGATAGAGATTAAGGCCAACTGGGACATCACCACCGAGTGGAATCTCAATCAGGCAAGGCTCGACCGACAGAAACCGTTGGAAATAACAAAGCAGAAACCCGAGAAGGAGAAACAGCTGAAAAACCGCAACAAGACGAGGGCGGAACAATTGGGTATCCCCTTCGACAAGATACCGTCGGAAGTGAAGACGGCTGCAACAAGGTAATTAACTAATTAATGCAAATGGTTATGAACAGAAAGATTTATGCAATATTGCTTGTGGCTCTATTGGGAATTACGTTCCAAGCCAAGGCGCAATGTGGTATTGAGAATACCGCATTCAGTTCGGGAGAATTCCTCTCCTACGACCTCTACTTCAACTGGAAGTTTGTGTGGGTGAAGGTCGGAACGGCATCCATGAGCACCTCAAAGTCGCGCTACAAGGGCAAGGATGCCTATCGCTCAAGTCTTGTGACGCGAAGTGCTGAGAAATACGACAAACTGTTCATGCTTCGCGACACACTCCTCTCATATACCGACATGAACCTCTCGCCACTCTATTTCCGCAAGGGAGCGCGCGAGGGCGACAGATATTATGTTGACGAGATGTGGTATTCATATCCCAACGGCAATTGTCAGCTCAAGCAGCATCGTATAGAGCATACGGGTGAGCACAAGTGGAAGGAGTCGGCATACAAGGATTGTGTCTATGACATGATGAGCATCTTCATGAGAGCACGCAATTTCGACGCATCGAAGTTTAAGGTGGGCGAGAATATCCCATTGCCCATCAGCGACGCAAAGCGATTGAGCAACTCATGGATCAAATATATCGGTAAGGATGAATTTGAGATTGAGGGCACCAAGAAGAAGTTCCGTTGTCTCGTCTTCTCGTTCATCGAGCGTGAGGACGGACACAACAAGGAGATCATACGTTTTTATGTCACCGATGATGCCAACCACATACCCGTGCGTCTCGACATGTTCCTGAAGTTTGGTTCTGCAAAGGCCTTCCTCAAGGGATATAAGGGAGTG
>CALZMK010000054.1 GCA_945788545.1 uncultured Prevotella sp. | reverse complement strand
TCATCGGCGGAATACGCAATGAAAAAATCCGTGTTAATCCGTGTTTTCCGTGCCTAATAAAAAATTAAAAAATTAAAAAATTAAAGAATTAAAGGATTAAAAAAAAGAATATGACTAAGGAGAATAAATCGAGGCTTATTAAGTTTCTATGGAATCTTGCCTCAGCAATATTGGCAGCTGTCGGCACCGCTCTTGGGGTGAGCTGCGCAGTGGCATAGCAAAAGCCCCCCGTCATCACGACGGGGGGACTTTTTTTTACCATAAACTAAAAACCAATAACGTGTGTTTGTGTGTTTTACTAAGAATCTTTATATATGATCAAATTCTAAACAAGATGAGAGATGAGCTCCTCGCGGTCGCCTTCGAGATAGTCAACCACTGGAATCTCAATCATAGTGTAGCAGCCGGGCTGCTGGCGCATAGAGGCACGAGCCACGTTGACAAGCACCTGACCGGTGAGGGCGGGGTTGTTGATGCTCATGTTGAACTCAAGGCGCTGGTTCTGCGTCTTGCCGCTCACTCCCTTGCGAACTAAGTTTACACCGTGACCCATGTCGCGCACGTCGTCAACCGACGCTACCTGGAAGACGTGAGTCTCGTCGTTGGCGAAATACGGGTCGGCCTTGATGGCCTTTGTCACGTCCTCAAGACGATAGCCATCCTCCAACTCTACATACACCATGCGGCGATGAATACCCTCGCCGAGAGGTATGGTCATCGACAACGCATTCTTGACGCCCTCCTTGGAGCGCACGCATACAGAGTGACCCATCGACATGCCAGGACCGAAGTTGGTGTAGCTCAATCCCTTGGGAGCAAGGCTCTGCATGAGGGTGCGCACCACGGAGTCGGAACCGGGGTCCCATCCGGCGGCAATCACCGACACGGCATTGTTCTCGCGACAGATAGGCATCAGTTCGTTGCGATATTCAAGTATGCTTGTATGAATGTCAAAACTATCAACAGTATTGATGCCGAGAGGAAGGATCTGCTTGGCATATTCGGGGCACGAGCGGGTGGGGGCGCAAAGGATGGCCACATCCACGTCCTTGAGTTCGCGAATGTCCTTCACCACGTCATACTGTGCCAGTTCGGCTGGTTTATTCTCTGCTCCATTGCGGCGCACGATGCCCGCAATTTCGAAGTCCTTGGCGGCTTCGAGAGCCTGGACGGTGTAGTGTCCGATGTTGCCGTAACCAACTACGGCTGCTCTGATTTTCTTCATTGTTTGTATTTCTTTTTAATGTTATGTTTGACTTTGCGGTTGCAAAATTACACATTTTTGCTGAAATATCATACGAATTGCAATAAAAAAATGAAAAAATTATGCAGATTAGTATAATTCCATATTTTTTTGCCTTTAAATACAATAATTCGTAAGCAAAATACGTTTTTTTAATTGTAACACATTATTTTATTAGAAAAAGAATGATTGAATATATAAAAGGCGAACTTGCCGAGCTCACTCCCGCCATGGCAGTGGTGGAGGCTCACGGAGTGGGATATGCCATGAACATATCCCTCAACACCTATTCCGCCATACAGGGGAAGAAGGAGGTGAAACTGTATGCATACGAGGCAATACGTGAGGATGCCCACACGCTATATGGCTTTGTCAACAAGAAGGAGCGCGAACTCTTCCTGCTGCTGATCACTGTGTCGGGAGTGGGGCCCAACACCGCACGCATGGTGCTCTCGTCGCTCTCGCCGTCGGAACTGTGCAACAGCATTTCCACCGGCAACGAGAGGATGATAAAGGGTGTGAAGGGAATTGGACTGAAGACGGCTCAGAGAATCATCGTCGATCTGAAGGACAAGATTGTGGCACTCGGCATTGCCGAGGAGATTCCCGTGGGAGGCAGTGTCGAGACACCGGTGAACAACCAGGTGAAGGACGAGGCAGTGAGTGCGCTCACCATGTTAGGATTTGCGCCAGCCCCGTCGCAGAAGGTGGTTGTGAGCATCTTGAAGGAGACGCCCGACGCTCCCGTTGAGGAGGTTGTGAAATTAGCCTTAAAGCAGATTAAGTGAAGCATAAACTGTCGATAGCCCTTGGAGTATTCCTCAGTGTGTGTGCGCTTGCAGTGCCGCCACAGGATGACAAGACAGCCCCAAAAGGGGTTGTCAAGGAGCAGCCTGTCATAATGGAAGAGGAGGAGATACCCGACTCGCTGCTGAAGGCGCGATGGAAGATACAGAAGACGGCACCGCTCGAACAGGGCGACCTGAGCCGAGGGCCGCTCGACCTCACGCTGCCCGAGAATATCAAGCAGGAGGTGGTGTATAACGACTCGCTCAACGTGTATCTCGTGGGCTCGAAGATTGGCGACTCATATCTCAATGCGCCTGTGATGATGACTCCCGAGGAATATCGCCAATGGAGCGAGAAAAAGGCGCTCGCCGATTTCTTCAAGACCAAGAACGCCGAGGAATTCGAGAGAAAGGGTAAGGAGAAATTCGACTTCTCGGACATGCACTTCGACCTCGGACCGGCAGAGAAGATATTCGGTCCGGGAGGAGTGAGGGTGAAGACCCAGGGAACGGCGGAGCTGAAATTAGGTGTCACCAAGAAGAACGTGGATAACCCCTCGCTGCCCCAGCGCAACCGCAAGACCACGGCGTTCGACTTCGACGAGAAGGTGAACCTCAACGTGACGGGAAAGGTGGGCGACAAGGTGAACATGAGCCTTAACTACAACACCGACGCCACATTCGACTTCGACACCAAGAACATCAAACTGAAATACGAGGGAAAGGAGGACGAGATCATCAAACTCGTGGAGGCGGGAAATGTGTCGTTTCCCTCCAACTCGTCGCTGGTGAGGGGAGCGTCGTCGCTATTCGGTGTGCGCACCGACATGCAATTCGGCAAACTGAAACTGCAGACGGTGGTGTCGCAGAAGAAATCAACGTCGAAGTCGGTGACATCAAAGGGAGGAACGCAGACGACACCCTTTGAGGTGAACGTGGCCGACTACGAGGAAAACCGCCACTTCTTCCTAAGCCATTATTTCCGAGAGAGATACGACAAGGCCATGTCAACATTGCCCAACATCACCACGGGCATCAAGATAACACGTGTGGAGATATGGGTGACCAACAAGACATCCACCACATCCAACACCCGAAACATCGTGGCACTCGCCGACCTGGGAGAGGGAAGCCATGTGGGCAACTCCATCTGGGGAGGAATGGGCGACGTGGCTCCGAGCAACAGTGCCAACAACGAATACTACGCCATGACCCACGACTATGTGGCAGCACGCGACATCGACCAGACGAACACCGTGCTCGACGCCATCGCGGGATTCACGGGAGGAGTGGATTATGAGAAGGTGCAGAGCGCGCGACTGCTCTCGTCGTCGGAATATACCGTCAACACGGCGTTAGGATACGTCAGTCTCAAGTCGTCGCTGCAAACCGACCAGGTGCTGGCAGTGGCATTCGAATACACCTACGGCGGAGTGACATACCAGGTGGGAGAGTTTGCCGCCGACAACACCAACACCGCCGAGGCCCTCTTCGTGAAGTCGCTGAAGAACACGGGCAACACGCCGATGATGGCCAACTGGCGACTGATGATGAAAAACGTGTATTATCTCGCACAGACGGTGGAGAAGACCAAGTTCCGCCTCGACGTGAAATACCAGAGCGACACCACGGGAGTGTATCTCACATACATACCCGAACCACAGACAAAGAACACCATGCTCATACGTGCCTTAGGAGCCGACCGACTTGACAACAACAACAAGGCCAATCCAAACGGATACTTCGACTATGTGGAGGGATACACCGTGAGCAACGGACGAGTGTTCTTCCCCAAGGCAGAGCCGTTCGGACAATACCTCAAGGACTATCTCGTGGCGCAGGGAGTGAGTGCCGACAAGGCTGAGAAATATGCCTTCACTGAACTATACGACACCACCAAGACGGCTGCGAAACAGATTGCCGAAAAGAACAAATACCAACTGACAGGACAATACAAGGGTTCGTCGGCGGGAGTAATATCCCTCGGCGCATACAACGTGCCAAGAGGTTCGGTGGTGGTGACTGCCGGAGGAGTGACCCTCACCGAGGGCAGCGACTACTCGGTGGATTACTCGGCGGGCGAGGTGACCATCCTCAACCAGAGCATCATCGACGCGGGCACATCAGTGAACGTGTCGTTGGAGAGCAACACCGACTATGGTATGCAGCGCAAGACACTATACGGCATCAACTGGGAGTATGACTTCTCGAAGAACTTCCAATTGAGCGGAACGCTGCAGAAGGTGCACGAGCAGACGCTCACCACCAAGGTGGCTATGGGCAGCGAGCCACTGAACAACACACTGTGGGGACTCAACCTCAACTGGAAGCAGGAGAGTCAGTGGCTCACCGACATGCTCGACAAACTGCCCTTCCTCCACGTCACACAGCCCTCGCAAATCTCGTTTACGGGCGAATTTGCACAGCTCATCGCCGGACAGGCAAGCGGAGTGCAGGACGACGCCTCGTATATCGACGACTTCGAGAACACGAAGAACGGTATCGACGTGTCGTCGCCAAAGTCGTGGGTGCTGTCGAGTGTGCCGTCGATGTTCCCCGAGAGTGCCGACAAGACAACCCTGTCGAGCGGATTCAACAGGGCGCAGATGGCATGGTACACCATCGACCCGCTGTTCACCTATCGCTCGTCGTCGCTCACTCCGGCGCATATCAAGAGCGACCTCGAACAGCTCTCCAACCACTATGTGCGCGAGATATACGTCAGCGAACTATATCCCAAGCGCCAGCAGAGCACATACAGCGGAGCCACATCCACCCTGTCGATACTCAACCTCGCCTACTATCCCGAAGAGCGCGGACCGTATAACTTCTCCACCAACCTCAACGCCGACGGTACGCTGCCCATGCCCGAGAAGAAATGGGCGGGAATGATGCGCAAGCTCGACACCAACGACTTTGAGCAGGCGAACATCGAGTATGTGGAGTTCTGGCTTCTCGACCCCTTTATTTATTCGCGCAACAGTGCCGACGCGTCGAAATACGGCGGCGACCTGTATATCAATCTCGGAGAGATAAGCGAGGACATATTGCGCGACGGAAAGAAATACTATGAGAGCGGTATGCCCGTAGATGGCACGAGCAGCTATACTACCACACAATGGGGAAAGATACCCGTGCAGGCTACACAGACATACGCTTTTGCCACCACCACGGGATCGAGGGAGAAGCAGGACGTGGGTCTAAACGGACTCACCGACGAGGAGGAGCGGGCATTCGCACCCTATCAGGACTTCAACTCATTCGTGCAGACACTTGCCAACGACAGTGTGAAGACGGCATGGATGAATGACCCCGCCAACGACGACTATCACTACAGCCGCGGACGCGACCTCGACGACCGCAAGGCTTCCATCCTCGAACGCTACAAGCGCATCAACAACCCGCAGGGCAACTCGCCCGACAACGACAACAACACCGAGTCGTATGACACATCATACAAGACAACGCCCGACGTGGAGGACATCAACCAGGACTACACGCTCAACGAATATGAGCGATACTACCAATATCGCGTGAGCCTGCGACCCGAAGACCTCGACGAGAGCCGAATAGGGCAGAACTACCTCGCCGAGATACGCGAGGCATCGGCAACACTGCGTAACGGCAACAAGGAAAACGTGAAGTGGTATAAGTTCCGCATTCCGCTCAACTCGCCCGACCGCGAGAAGGTGGGGGCAATCAGCGACCTGTCGAGCATAAGATTCATGAGAATGTTCCTCACGGGATGGCAGAAACCGATAGTGCTACGCTTCGGTAGTCTCGACCTCGTGAGAGGAGAATGGCGCACATACGAGCAAAACCTCACCAACACCGCCACCACATCCACCGGTGAACTCGAAACAACAAATATCAACATCGAGGAGCACACCGACAAGCAGCCCGTGAACTATGTGCTGCCGCCGGGAATAAGCCGTGTGACCGACCCCTCGCAACCGCAACTCGTGGAGGACAACGAGCAGGCGCTCGGATTCATCGTCAAGCAACTGGCAAAGGGCGAGGCAAAGGCGGTGTATAAGAACACCAACCTCGACCTGCGCCAATACAAGCGTCTGCAGATGTTTGTGCATGCCAACGCCATGCAGCAGAACACCACCAACCTGCAGGACAACCAATTGGCCATCTTCGTGAGACTCGGAAGCGACTACAAGAGCAACTACTATGAATACGAGATACCGCTGAAACTGACTCCCGAGAATCACTACAGCGACTCGCACGAGGGAAGGGTGGCAGTGTGGCCCGAGGAGAACATGCTCGACATACCCCTCGACAAGTTGACCGCCGTCAAGAAGGAGCGCAACAAGCAGAAGGCAGCCGGACAAGCCGCCTATGTGCATGCCTATTCGGAATACGACAGCGACAAGCCCAACAACAAGATAACGGTGATGGGAAATCCATCGCTCGGCGAGGTGAAGACGATGATCATCGGAGTGAGAAACATATCCAACTCCCCCAAGTCGGGTGAGGTGTGGGTGAACGAGCTCCGTCTGCGCGAGTTTAACAACAAGGGCGGATGGGCTGCTGCCGGTGCGCTCAACATGCAGCTCTCCGACTTTGCCACAGTCAACCTCACGGGAAAGATTATGACCGACGGATTCGGAGGACTGGAGGAGGGAGTGGCACAACGCTCCACCGACGACTACAAGACATACAGCCTCACTGCCAACTTCGAGCTCGGCAAGTTCTTCCCCGACAAGGCGAAGGTCACTATACCTTTATATTATAGTATAACAAAGGAGGAGACATCGCCGAGATATAATCCCCTCGACAACGACATGGAACTCGACGACGCTCTCGACGCCATGGGATCGAAGCACGAGAGGGATTCGCTCAAGTCGATAGCCGTCACACGTTCGACGACAACCAACTTCTCGCTATCCAACGTGCGCGTGGGCATCAAGACCAAGCGTCATCCAATGCCCTACGACCCTGCCAACTTCTCATTCAGCTACAGTCACTCGCATCGCTTCACCTCGGGAGAGACAACGGTGTGGGAGACCGACGACCAATGGCGCGGGGCATTCAACTATACATATAGCCCTGTGTATAAGACCTACGAGCCATTCAAGAAGCTCAAGGGCAAGAGCAAGTGGAACAACTTCCCGAAGGCATTCGGACTCAACTACCTGCCGCAGAACATCTCGTTTAACACCGAGATCATGCGCAACTACTATGAGTTGCAGGAGCGCGACTTGAGCAATGCCATCGACTCGAAGTTGCCGCTGACGTTCAGTGAGCAGTTCCTGTGGAATCGCGAGTTCTCAATACGTTGGGATCTCACCAAGAACCTGCACATGAACTTCCAGAGTGCCACACATGCCGAGATAGAGGAACCATACACCCCAATCAACAAGGACCTCTATCCCGAGCAGTATCAGGCATGGAAGGATTCGGTGTGGCAGAGTGTGAAGTCGTGGGGACGCCCGCTCGACTATCAGCAGACATTCCAGGCATCATATAAGTTGCCGCTCAACAAGATGCCTATCTTCGACTGGCTCAACGCCGACGCCACATACAACGCCACATATTCGTGGGTGCGCGGCACCGAGCTCGACGACGGCACATCGCTCGGCAACACCATCAGCAACAACCGCAACTTCAATATCAACTCGCAGTGGAATCTCGAGAATCTCTATAACCATATTCCCTTCCTCAAGAAGGTGAACGACAGATTCAAGAAAGCCGCGGCATCGCGCACGCAAGCCAAGAAATCCGGCAAATCCGGAAAGTCCGGAAAGTTCAGCGAAGCTGAACAACCCGGAAAATCCGGAAAATCCGGAAAAACTGGCGAGAGCGCCTCCCCCGACGAGAAGAAGCTCCC